>DATHMF010000098.1 GCA_035487355.1 Terriglobales bacterium
ATGGGCTGCCGCATGGATTCTGACAACGGAGGCGGATTCTCCGGCACGGCCTCTGATTGCTCGCCCCCCGAACCGGTTCCCTATGCCTTCCTGTTTCTCAGAGTGGAAGACAAGCAGATCGGCCGAGTGCGCGTTTTCAGCGCTGAATGCCCACTGGATTTCACTGGTCTTCCGCTGACCTGGCTCGAAGACGTCAAGCCAGAGCAAAGCGTCGAACTGCTCACCGGTCTGGCAATGTCGGGCGACGCCGAAGAAACCTCGGGAAAGAAGCAGCGTGCCGATAACGCCATCATGGCAATTGCCATGCACGACGCGCCTGCAGCCGACATTGCTTTGGAGAAACTCATCCAGCCAGCGCAGTCTGAGCGGCTGCGCGAAGAGGCGATCTTCTGGCTGGGAGTCGAGCGCGGTAAGAAGGGCGTCGAACTGCTGCACAAATACGCAAAAGACGATCCCGATGATCGCATTCGCGAAAAGGCAACGTTCGCATTCTCACGAAGCAAGGAGCCCGAAGCGCTGAAAGATCTTATCGGAATGGCGCGCAGCGACGCCAGCCCGCGCGTGCGCGGCCAAGCCATCTTCTGGCTCGCGCAGATCGGCGGCAAGAAAGAGGCCGCGCAGATCACCGCGGCCATTGAAAACGATCCCGAGACCGAGGTCAAAAAGAAAGCGGTCTTTGCCCTCTCCCAGATGCATAACGAGGATAGTGTGCCGTTGCTGATCAACCTGGCCAAAACCAACCGCAATCCGGTCGTCCGCAAGCAAGCCATCTTCTGGCTGGGACAAAGCCATGATCCCCGTGCTCTCGATTTCCTCGAGGAGCTGGTCACGAAATAGGAGGCTGGCGGTTTGCGACAAGACGCTCTGGAAAACAGCCGTAAATTCTGGGGGCTTTGGCGAATCTTTGGACCAAAAGCCCCCTTCTCATACCCTTTATGCTTCAATTTCGTCTGTTATTAAAGTACTTGCGGTTTTTCTGAGTACCGGGGACTGAGTACTCACTGGTTTCCGGCATCCAAATTCAGGTATCCTGAAACTCATATGGGCATTCGCAAAACGTATTTCCTGGCCTTGATTCTGGCTGGGCTGGCGCTGTTTACAACCTCCTGTGATACAGGGGAGAAGCGCACGGCCAAGACTACTCCGCCGCCACAGGCATTGGCTCCGGCCATTGCCGCTCCTACTCCGACGCCGGCCCCCAAGGTCCTAGTCGAAGAGCAGCCTGCTCCTAAAGTTGATCCGGTTGAGACCATGGTAGCCGCCGCCGAGAAGGAGTATCAGGAAGGGCGGGCCAACTACACGGCCGGACACCTCGATGCCGCCAAGCAGAATTTCGACCGGGCATTCAATAACCTGACTCAGGGACCAGTTTCCATCAAGACCGATGAGCGCCTGCAGGAAGAGTTCGACAAGATTGTCGAGGGCACCAATCAGCTCGAACTCCAGGCCCTGAAGCAGGGCGACGGGTTTACCGAGCAGAAGTCCGAGCCGGCGCCGATTGACGAAGCCAATGCAATCACCTTTCCCGTAGATCCCAAGATCAAGGCAGCCGCCGAAGCCGAGTTAAAAGAGACCCACTTCGACCTGCCGCTGACCATGAATGATTACGTGGCCGGCTATATCAACTTCTATGCCAACTCTCCCCGAGGACACGCCACCGTAGAGCATGCTTTCTCGCGCGCCGGGCGCTATCGCGACATGATTCAGCGAGTACTGCGCGAAGAAGGCGTTCCCCAGGACCTGATTTATCTGGCGCAGGCCGAATCGGGATTCCATCCGCTCGCCCTCTCTCGCGCCGGGGCCCGCGGCATGTGGCAGTTTATGGCCAGCCGTGCCTCGGGCTACGACCTCACCCGCAACTGGTGGGTTGATGAGCGCCAGGACCCGGAAAAATCCACGCGCGCGGCCGCCCGGCATCTCAAGGATTTGTATAGCCAGTTCGGCGACTGGTACCTGGCCATGGCTGCTTATAATTCCGGTCCAGGAAACGTGCAACAGGCGGTGCAGCGCACCGGCTTCGCCGATTTCTGGGAGCTCTACCGCAGGAACGTGCTGCCGAAAGAAACCAAGAATTACGTGCCGATCATCCTGGCCATGGCCATCATTGCCAAAAACCCCAAGCAATATGGTTTGGATAACATCCCGCTCGACTCCCCCTTACAAATAGATAAGCTGACCATTGACTACCCCGTGGACCTCCGGCTGGTAGCCGAATGCGTGGATATCTCCGTGGATGACTTGCAGGACCTGAATCCCAGCCTCTTGCGCATGACTACCCCCAAAGAAGGCACCTTTGAACTCAACCTGCCCGCCGGAACCAAAGATAAATACCTGGAAGCCATAGCCGCCATTCCCGCCGAGAAGCGGGTATGGTGGCGTTATCACAAAGTATCCAGTGGCGAGACCCTGGCCTCGATTGCCAAGGAATATAAAACCACGCCTGCAGCCATCACCGAAGTGAACGGCCTCACCGCCGATGAGATATTGCCCGACACTAAACTTATTATTCCCATTGCCGCGGGCAAACATGCGCCCGGTGATGTTGAGACTTTGGTTTTTTCCAAACATCCCACGCGTTACCGGGTGCGTCGTGGCGATACCGTGCTTTCAGTCGCCGATGATTTCGGCGTGCCGCCGGAAAAACTCCGCCAATGGAACCGTTTAAAAGGCAATGAACTGCGCAAAGGAAGCCGCCTGTTGATCTATCGTCCTTTGCCTGGTGCCAGGGCAGAAACGGAGCCCCGGTTTGCATCTAAGTCCCATAAAAACAATAACTTACAAGTAGCTGCCAAGACCACCCAAACCACTCCGAGCGGACGCACAACCCATACGGTTCGCGAGGGTGAAACTTTGTATAGCATTGCCAACGACTACGGCACTACCGTGGATGCTCTCAAGCGCGAGAACAAACGTGCCTCTGCGCTGCTGCATCCCGGAGATGTGCTGATCATTAAATGAGTACGTGTAAAGACACTTGTGTTTTTACGCGCTTTGATTACACTTTCCTTGTTGACTTACAAATGTCGGCTGCTATAATCCGCGCCGTATTCATTTGTACATTTTTACAAGGCATAATGTTGTGTACCCGGCTTCCGATGCAAAGGGCTTTGCGTCCGGACCGGAATTTATGAGGAGGATAGAATGAGCTTCGACGACCTGACCCTCTACGGACGCAATGACGACGATGAAGACTTCGGCGACATGGGTTCCAGCTATGGAGATGCCACCGAGGAATACGAGGAAGAAGAGGAAGAAGAAACGACCGAACCCTCCGGCGGAGTAGGACCTGCGACCACTGGTTCCTACAGCGAGCCCGCTGGCGGCGAGTACGGCAAACCTGCTGGGGATGGCGGCAAACCCGCCAAGAAATCCGGTGGTAAGAAGGCAGCCAAGAAGAAAAAGAAACCAGCCAAGAAGTCGGCGGCCAAGAAAGGCAGCTCCGGCGCAGGCAAGAAGAAATCCAAGAAAAAGGCTTCTTCTAAAAAATCCAAGAAATCCAAGAAAAAAGACAAGAAAAAGAAGAAAAAGGGCAAAAAGAAATAAGGTTGCTCCCCTCTTCTACTTGGCAGTATCCCAAAAGTATCAAAAAGCCGCAGAGTTGGTCTGCGGCTTTTTGCATTTTTAGGCGGCGTCTTCAAGCATCAAGCATCCGGCTAGCAGCATGCCGGTTGCTTCGATTCGCAACCCGAAGTTCCCTTGGAGCTTGCAGCTTAGGACTTGGAGCTGGATTACTTCCTGCCCTGTACTACGTGAAGGCAGCGCCCGTAGAGTTCCAACAGGTGGCCGGCGTAGTCTTCTGCTTTTACGGTGGATGCCCCCTGAAAGCCCGCACCTGCGGCGACCCCACGCCCGTAACCGGTGGTGATGGCAACAAACTTCATCAGGTCCAGGGCAATGTCTTCATTGCGGCGTGCGCCCAAAGTAATGCTCCCCATCTCTTCCATAAATCCTCCCAGCGAATTCGTAAATACGAATTGGATTCTACGGGAAAGCAGTTTCAAGTTTCCAGTTTCAGGTTTCGAGGCCGGACTATTGCTTTTTGCCTTTGAAACTTGAAACTCGCAACTGCCTTCTTGCTTTTGCCTTTGAAACTCGGAACTTGAAACTCGAAACTGCTTTCTCTTTTTATTTGCCTATTGCCAACTCGGGTGTGAGGGCATAGGATACGAAATTAGTGGTCGTCGCGCCAGTCTACGGCATTTCAGCCGAGGCTCCTCAAGGGCGACGTTCACGCCGTCAGCAGTGCCCTTTAAGCCTTTTAAGTGATATCGGCCCCTTTTAGTCCTATAAAGACACGCCCCTTGGAAGCGTGTCGTCTACTCATGTTGCGCGTTTACCCAAAATACCGTTAGTACAGGGAGAGATGGTTATGGCCTGGTACGCATACTGCATTACAGAGCAGCAAGCATTTCAAGGCGAAAACAGGGCCCGTCGGCCTTTCGTCATTGATGAAGTTCGGGGAATTGGGGATAGGCAGGTTATGGGCTATCCCAGCGGTGAGTTAGCCGTCATTGTCAGCGAATACAAGCGTTCCAACGACCTTGATCAGAAGGCCATTTTGGAACACCTCAAAGTCGTGGCCGAGTGTTTCCGCAGCGCAACTGGTTCGAATACAACCGTCCTGCCCTTCCGTTTTGGGACAATCTTTGACACCGATGAAGCCCTGCGCCGCGCGGTGCGGGCCAATCGTAAGGCTTTTCTGAACGGCGTTGACCACCTTCGCGGGAAGGCGGAAATGCATCTGAAACTCCTGGTCAAAGACGGTTCGGTTCGAGAGGCATTGGAAGAGGTGGTTCTGCCGGCTACCGTTGGCGGTGCATACCTTACCAAGCTGCGGGAAAAAGCCGCCCGCCTGCGCGAACGCCAGACTAAAGCCCGCGCCATTTCGGTGCAGGTACACAAGCTATTTAACCCGCTCGAAACAGAAGTAACTTGTAAAAAGGTAGACTCCGGCGGAATGCTCATTGATATAGCCCACCTGGTAGATCACAAACAAATTGAAAAATACCAGGCGCGTTACAATTCCGCTGCCCGCCAGTTTAAAGATTGTGAATTGGCCATCAGCGGTCCCTGGCCTCCGTATCATTTCTTGCCCGGCAAGCTACGAACCGTAGCGAATTAGACTTCAACGCGAATGTTCTTAGAAAGGCGCGGCTGAATGCTGCGCCTTTTGCATTTTGTCTCGTGCTCGTCTGTATCCCACCCCTTGGGATAGGGCCTTTATGGTGAGATAACCAGCAACCCTGCCTTGTACTATCGCTGAAGCTGCCCTTGCAGCTTTTGGGTTGCAACCCGTCTTTTCTCTGAAACGTTCTGTCAGCGCGAAACACTATGGCTCAAATCCAAACTGGAAAGGCAGGGTGAGTCAATGGCATGCAAAAGCGGAACGATCTCGCTGGTGTACGACGTGAACGGTAAACCGACCGGAGAATTTGATCTCCATTGCGCAAACGGTTGCACGGAAAGGAATGAAAAATGCGACTGGGTTGAACACTTCCACTACAAAAGCCCAAGCCTGGTGGGAGTGAGTGCTGTTTTCTGTCACTGTACCAGGATCTACGAAGGTGGCAAGGTGGAGCACGTTACATCTGGGAATCCCCCAGGAAGGCTGACCCGGTGTGATGAGAGCGCGGGCATGCTTTGGATCACAGAGGGCGATGTCTGCAAAATGGTGCCACATTGCTTTGGTGGATGCGATGATGATGACTACGAATGCAAGGTGAAAGAACCGCCCCAAGAAGAGTGGAAAACCATTGAAGGCGGCCCATTCCCCAGGAGAGTGCGGGTTGTGACCTGGGAATGCGCCTGCCAGTTGAAACAAAAGTAAAAGCAAGCCTAAGCTAGAGGCTGAAAAACCAAACAGGTATACCGGTGCCGTGCTGGGCTGCGCCTTTTGCCCGGCGCTGAGACTTCAAAGGGAATGTTCTTAGAAAGGCGCGGCTGACGGCTGCGCCTTTTGCATTGTCACTCACCTGTATCATCCTCGGGAAAAGGCAACTACGGGGTGACTGCCCCGCCTACGTTCACATTGAATGAAAGCACACCGTTGGCCGAGGTGGTGAACGCGCCTCCCCCAGCAGGTGCAACTGTCACAGTGTGTTGGTTGCTCGCCACATTCACGATTATGTTGTAAGTGGTGTTAGGGGGCAAGTCCGTAATTACGTGATGGGTTTGCGCGGCTGGGACAACATAAACGAGTGTTCCCGTTGCATTCTGCCCGAAGGCGGCCGAACCTGCCAGCACTACAGAATTTCCCGCTCCTACGGGAGACGCCAACAACGCTCCCAGCACCGAGCCGCTGGTAACGTTGACCGGCGTAGCGTTTGCCACCTGCTCCGCGGTATCGGAAAGATCGAACACCGTGAGCCAGCGCTGGTTGGCATTGGCCGGGCCCGGCGGACGCACCTCCAGCCGCCAGATCTTGCTCCAGGTAAGAGGATCGGGAGCAACATGATCAGTTACGTTCGTCGCACTATTGGCGGGCAGCACGGTAGTCACCGAACCAGAGAAGCTCCCAAAGGTTACGTCGTAACGGTGTTCACCAGCCGCAGGAGGAGTAGCTGCCACGGCATTGGCCGGGAAGTGGAACGCCAGATATTGGTCGTAGGCAGCGTTGCAGATGGTGGTGCGGTCATAGACCACAAACTGGTTGGGCCGCAAATAAACAATCTGCCGCGACCAGGAGGAAATTGGCGGGCCGCAGACAAAGGGGCGGTAGGTGTCTTCCAGATACTCGCCTACTGCCAGCACGTAGGAATTGCCATCTTCGAAGCGGCTGATGTTGGTCCTGACGCCGTCGACCCGGCCCAACGAATACTGACCATAGTGCTCGAGAACATTCCCGCCATTATCCAGGTTCCGTACCTGGAACGTATTGTTGAGCTTGCGGTTGCCTTGAGTATGGTCGGCATCCCAGTTGCCATAGTTGTCGTCATAGATTGCGCTTTCGCCCGGGTCGCCGTTGGGTTGGTGTGTAATCCAACCCGATACATTCACCAGCAGAGGATTCTTGCCTTTCACCAGCGCCAGCGAACCCGAATCATAGGACTGTTCGCCCTGACCAGGGGCGTTGACATAAGGCCCCGAGGTGAATGACATCCACACCGCGCCCGTGCTCCAGTCTGACCGGGCGGACGCGATGCTGATTCCGGGCGCGAGATAGGAGCGTGGCAGCGTGGTGTAGTCCTGTTCGGGGGCGTTGTTGTCCCAGAAAAGGAATTCGATCCAGGGGTCAGCCTGGCCGGTTTGACTGGCGATAACAGTCTTCACATCGCGTGCATACTTGTGCATCATGGCTGCGTGCGGGCTGTTCCACATGCCCAGGAAGCCCGCAAGGAATGAGTAGAGGTTAGGCTCTGCCGTTCCCGGCCACAAGCTATCGCCGCGGGTGTGAGTTGTGCCGCGGTCGTCAATGAAATCACGGCTCGGCCAGGTGAAGTGCATGAGGTAGTCACCGGTGTCGAGCGGGAATGTGTAGGGGTTATTGGTATCGTGAATCAAATCCAGGCCCTTGGCGGTTCTGGCAGCCAGGGTTGGCAGCGCCTGATTCATCGTACCCAGCGGGCCATAGTTGGCAAAACCTTCCGGCCAGCCTCCGCCGATCATGTTGAGGTTGTAATAGGGCGCGACCCGCGCGCCATGCTGGTTGGTGTACCAGTCATTCCAAAGAGCATTGCCATTGGGATTGTCGCCTTGCGTGGCAATCGCGGCCATGCCTTTGGCGTCGTAGTAGCCGGCAAAGTAGTTGCTCTGCGGGTGCTCATATTCAAAGGAATTGTTTTCAAAGTCGCTGATCCACATGTTCAGGTCGTTATACACCTGCGCTTGCTGGCTGGCGTTCATCAGGTCGTGGAACCAGTCGTAGCCGATTCCCAGGGCCCCGCCGTAGAAGCGGATGCCATATCCGCTGTCGCGGTTCTGTATGGGGCTTCCGCCCACCAGTTGATGCGCCGGGTCAGACATTTTCATCAGGACATCCACACCCTTGGCGCCATATAAAGCAGCGTTGGTTGGATCGAACGTGCGCGCCACCTGATAACACAATCCCACTGAAAGCAGCGCGTAATAGTAGTCGCTGCCCTGATAGCCTTCGCCGATATTCGGGAGATTGGGATAGCCGTTCTGGTCGGGGAAGTTGACGCTTCCGCCGTTGTAGGAATCGCAAACGCTTTTTAATGCTACCCATTCCGGCGTGTTGGCCTGTGCCCGTGCGCGTAACCCCGCCAAGGTTGCCCCATCCAGAATGATGCGCGGATGCGCGCCCGTAATCGCCCCGGGTGTGGTCGCATTGCTCTCATTGGAATACGGCGAATCACCGCTGGTGTTGGTGGCACGCACGCGGTAATAGTATTGCGTCGTAGCCGACAGCCCGGAATCAATGAATCCCGTACCGTTCGCACCTGTAGTCCCAATCTGTATATAGGTCCCGGCACTACCGATCTTGCGCTCGACTTTGAATCCGGTTTGATTGTTGGCGTTGTTGATCCAGGAGAGGATGATCTCTGAACTGGTGACGGCGAGTGCTGCCAGGTTACTGGGCGGGGCAGGGAACTGCGGTGGATTCACCGTGAGAGAAGCTGTAGAAGGCGCGGCTCCCGCGATGGCGGCTGTGATCGTGGTTGTACCTTGCCCACGACTTGTCGCCAGGCCCTGCGAGCCGGGCGCATTGCTGATGGTGGCCACTGCCGTGTTCGATGAACTCCAGGCGACGGCGCGGGTCACGTCCTGTGGACCTCCGGCCCCGAAGGTTGCGGTTGCCTTGAATTGCTGTGTTCCGGCAAAGGGAATGGCCTGACTGGCCGGACTCACCGTGATCGTCGAGACTCCTACCAGAAGCGTAGTTGATCCTGTGAAAGCTCCATGCCTTGCCGTGATGGAGGTAGTCCCTTGTCCGGTGGTGGTGGCCATGCCGCTTTGCGCATTGATGGTAGCCACCGATGGGTTCGAGGAACTCCATGTAACCGAAATTGCTTTACCAGTCTGCTGGGCACCCCTGAAGAAGCCGGGAGCCGACGCTGTGAACGCCTGGTTGCCACTGACCGCGATGGAAGGATTGGCCGGGCTAATCTGGATCCGCACCGGACCAGCCTGTCCCCGGCACCGGGCCGCACTCAACATGAAAAATAAACCGCAAAGAATGAAGGGCAATCCAATCGTGCCGGCAAGCACAACAAATCGCTTCAACAGTCTGGTTTCGCGCATCGGCTCCTGCTTTTTCGTCAAAAAATCCTAATAGAGTCCTGGGAGAGGCCTTTCCGGACAGGACGATTCGCACACACTGACAGCCCTGTGAGTTCAATCCTTCGTGCAATATTTTGGGAAAGGAAAGGCAGATTCATTTGTATCAGCAGCGTCAATTTTGCGTCAACGATATTGCTTGCCCCACCTCACACACTGGTACAGTTTTGGGAGTGTACGTTAGAACATGGATGGCGTAGTACCAGCATCGTCGTGGAAAACGAAAATTCTTTTCCAGGAAAAGGTCTTCCACTAAAAAGGCGCGGTGCTCGGCTGCGACTTTTGCCCGGCGCTCATCTGGGCTACGGCACGGGTGGGAAGTCCGGGCGCGAACTTTCCTGGGTTCCCAGAGGAAGGAACACATTCCACGGGAACATTTTTTCACTCTGTCATCCTGAGCGTAGCCGCGCTTCGCGGCGTAGTCGAAGGACCCGAGGATGTCTCATTCGCCCATGCCGTTGCAAGGCATTCTCTGAAGAAACCCTCAGGCTCTTTCCTTGGAGCTGTTTTTAATCCCCCACTTGCTGAAGAAGCCGCATAGCTGCTAAGTCGGCAGTAATCAGGGACATACCGCGTAAAAATGATGCACTTACAGCTAGTGTCTGACGGTCGTCTATGCCGTCTTACGAGTGTTGCTCTCATTTTTCAAAGACCTCGAACTAAAGCGGCATGCTAAATGCCGTCAGCCAATTATGAATCATAAACCTCGCAGAATGAGCTTTTTGATATCAGTATGATACCACTCTAGAAAACTTTCTTTTCTTTCGCTGCATTGAAAAGAACCCCTCCGGCGGGGGCGCGCTGAAGATGATGTGGGAAAACACACAGTTCTCAGTGGCGTTCACGGCCCAGCAATAGTTTTCTTGGAGTTGTTCTTTAAGTCTGTCATCCAGAGCGTAGCCGCGCTTCGCGGCGAAGTCGAAGGCCCCCGACAACATCTCGTTCGCCTATGCCGCTTCAGGGCATTCTCTGAAGGACCAAAACATCCGCGCGATCCGTGAAATCCGCGGTTGCTTTTGGCGCGGCAATCGAACCAACTATCTTGCCACTTGCTGCTTCAGCTCTTTGAGCTCCGTTTGATATTGGGGTCCCAGCTTCGGGTCCAACTCGATAGCCTTATTCAAGTCACCCAGCGCGCTCTGGAAGTGTTGTTTGCCTTCGTAGGCGTGGGCGCGGATCACGTATGCGTTGGCCAGCTTGTAATCCAGGTGGATAGCCTGGTTGGCATCTTCGATGGCGTGATCGAAATCGCCTTTCATCCGGTAATATTCGGCCCGCGTAACCAGCGGCTCGGTATCGTTGGGATCGAGGCGAATGGCCTCGGCCAAGTCCTGAAAGCAGTGATCGTAGTCGCGCTGCACGAAGTAGACCGCGGCCCGCAGTTCGAACGCGCTATGACCTTTGGGATCAAGACGAATGGCCTCGTTGTAGTCTGCGATGGCGGGCAAGTAGTGGCCCTGGTTCTGGTAGATCATCCCCCGGAAAATAAAGGCTGGAGCGAACCCGGGATTCAGGCGGATGACCTCGCTGTAATCATCCAGCGCGTTCTGCTGGGCGCCTTTGCGCTGGTAGGCCAGCCCCCGGCTGCAGAACGCTTCCACATATTGCGGATTCAGGCGGATGGCCTCGCTGTACTCCTTGATAGCTTGATCGTAATCATTCTTCGCCACGGCGGCCTCGCCCCGGTTGAATGCGTCCAGGCCGGGGTTGGAGTGCGAACACGCCGCGAGCAGCAGCACGGCGACCGGTAACATGCGGAGAAATCTCATGGGAAACCTCATGTCCAGCGAGAGTCCAATTACAAACTGGATACCGGGTGCTGTCAAATGGCCTGTCTTACACTAAGTTATTCTGGATTTCGGCCGTAGGATCAAGATCAGCTCTTCAGATTTCAGGCGCGCTTTACGCTTGAGATTGTTGCCCCCTAACGTACTGAATCGGCCAGCAACTACTTTAGCCGTCACTTGGAAACGCCGTTCGGCCAACTCTCTGATTTCCTCGCCTGACAGGCCATTGCTGCACTCTGCATTTGGAAATGTAAACAGAGCGGTGCACTTTGATTGACAAACCTTCCATCAGCTTAATCACAGCCGAGGTGGATTGCCCTTTGTTGCTGAAGGCTGACTGAGGACGGTTCACAAGAGGAGGATAAGGGCACGAAGAAAGCAGTGGCCAACCGCCCCAAAGCCCGGGGGCTTTTTCCTGAGAACTGAGAACCGAGGACTGTCTCAGACTACGGCGTGACTGCCCCGCCTACGGACCTTGCAGGATCGAGGGGGACTCATTTTTTGATCTCGAGGGCGCCTTGGCCCTGTGAGCCCGCCTACGTTGGCGAGCTGCGTAAGCTGCGACCTTGAGGCGGTTCCCGCATAGTTGCATGCTGCACCAGCGTCGCGTCCCCTTCTTGCTGGTGTCATAAAAGTGCAGTACACACTGATCACACTTGCGGACGCGGCTGCGCTCTACACTCGCGAGCAACGTCGCTATGCTGTGCGCCAGCGGGGCAAAGAAGTCTTCGGGTTGGCGCGCTTTGAACCACAGCTCGGTCGCGGACCCGCTTCCGCCCGTCTTCAGCCTGGTGCGCATGGGATGCTCCGCCATGAGTCTATTGAGTTTGTCTACGGTGGAGTGACGAACTGCACCGCCACCCTCCCACGCAAGAACCTGCTTCCTCAGTTTCTCCCGCAGTTCACGTATTGCTTCCAGGGTGCGCTGAGCTCGGGCCGATTTTTCCCATTTTTGCCGAAGATTCGCCGCGTCGCGAGCACTGAGCAGCTTAGCCGCCTGAAACCAGCGCAAAAGCGCGTTGAAATCAGGCAGTAACTCCATGGGCTCGCCGTTCTGGAGAGGACGCGTGTTCAGCAAATCCAGAGCCAACTGGTTGCCGACGAAGAGGAATCCGTCTCTCCAGTCGGAATTGTGAATTGTCTTAACCCGGCTCATATTTCGACCTGAATAAAGTATAACACCGATAATGAATCTTTTTAAAGGTTAGCTAATCTGATGTTAAGAACGTGCAAAACGTTCTGAAACGGCGGCCTAATCAAGCGGCCGCCCCATCCAATCTTCTAAGGAGACGCACTATGATCAGGTATCACCATGCCATCGTCGACGGCTTCAAGATTTTTTATCGTGAAGCCGGTCCTAAAACCGCACCCGCCATTCTTTTACTGCATGGCTTCCCCACGTCGTCGCACATGTTCCGCGACCTGATTCCGGCCCTGGCCGACCGCTACCATGTGGTCGCACCCGATCTGCCGGGCTTCGGCTTCTCGGACGCACCCGATCGCAAACAGTTCCGCTACACGTTTGAGAACCTGGCCAAGGTCATCGATGGCTTCACCCAGACAATCGGGCTGGAGCGTTACGCGATTTATGTCTTCGATTACGGCGCGCCGGTCGGACTGCGGCTTGCATTGGCGCATCCCGAGCGGATCACCGCCATCATCTCGCAGAACGGCAACGCCTATGAAGAGGGTCTGAGCCAGGGCTGGAACCCGATCCAAAAATACTGGAAGGAGCCAACTGCGGAGAACCGCGCTGCCTTGCGCGAATTCCTCAGACCCGAAGCGACCAAGTGGCAATACCTCCATGGCGTCGAGGATGTGACGCTGGTCGCGCCGGAAGCCTACGAACTCGACTCCGCGCTCCTGGGGCGGCCTGGGAACGACGAGATCCAGCTCGACCTGTTTCTGGATTATGCCAGCAATGTGGCGCTCTATCCCAAGTTCCAGGAGTATTTCCGCACCAAGCAGCCGCCGCTGCTGGCGGTTTGGGGCAAGAGCGATCCGTTCTTTCTGCCTCCAGGTGCGGAAGCGTTCAAACGCGACAACCCCAGCGCCGAGGTGCGTTTCTACGACACCGGCCACTTCGCGCTCGAAACCCACCACCAGGAAATCGCCGGCGCCATTCGAGATTTCCTCGGTCGCAAGGCGGCAACCCAGGTCAAGGCCGCATAGTCAGTAGTCGCCAAAGAAAAACGCCGGGCTGGTTGGCCCGGCGTGGCTTTTCATTTTTTACTTTTACTTTTCGCTTCCCGGCTCGTTGAACCAGACCCCCCAGTACTGTTTCACCTTGCTTGAGTTGCGAAAACTCTTACTTAATTTCAACTTATTTTTCGCTTCTCCGTTTCGTGAACCAGACCCCCCAGTACTGTTTCACGCCGCTAGAGTTGCGAAAACTCTTACTTAAACTTGAATCAGGGCCTGAACCTTGCCGGCCCCGCCTTACATATCTGGCTGGGGTTAATTCACCAGCGCCAGACTTTCCAATTCCTCTGCTACCGCTTCGTCATCACAGCAGGTGGCTCCCAGCCTGGCTACGCTGGTCCGCGCCGCCTGAGGAGAAACTCCGTAGCCTCGTGACCTCAGGAACATTTGAATCATGTCGGCAGATTGCCAGCAGTCGAATTCAGCCGCCCTCTCCTGGAGCGCACCACGTAACAATGAGACGTCGCCCGCGGAGAACATTTGCTGCGTTTTCTGCTGACTGTCGCGTAAGCTGCTCAGTTCCAAATCTTTCGCTGTTGTCGGCTTGGCTTCCATTTTCGTTCCCTTTCTTTCTTGGGTTGCGGAGGGCCCGGAATTCTTCAGTTTCCTGACCCCCGGATTTCTTTAATTCTCAGGAGAAACTCAACTTGTCTTATGTAATTGCAACCCTCGTGCCAAACAGCACTCGGACGGCAAGTGTTTAAGAATAAGCTACTTAGATTTGCAGCAGCGGCGGATTGACGGAAATTGGACGAGCCACGTCCAGTTTCTGGACTCTCAATTCCATAATCGAGCCACGAATGTTTAACCACAAGGGACACGAAGGGCTGAACCACAAAGGACGCGAAGAAAGCAAGGCCAACTGCCCCCCAAAAGCCCGGGCCGCCCAACATGGTCCCATTGTGGTATCAAAAGTTTGATTTCTCAGAAAACTGCATGCCATCATTGAGAAGCGGTTGCCAGTGAAAAACGACCGCAAAAGAACGAAGACAGCATTCAAAAATGCCGGGGCTTAGGCCCGGGTGAGCGCGAAGAGAGCGCCGGATCGCGCGAGCGTAGCGCGAGGGCGAAGCCGCGAAGCGTTGCGGGAGCCCTTAGAAGAAAGCTCTTTGAAAATTTATTGCCTGACGCGGGTTTCGGCTGTTCCTGAGGACTTGAGGACTGACGACTGAGGATTCTCTGGCGACACTAGCTGCAAGTGCACCATATTTCCTCGGTATGTCGTTGATTACTAGAGACTTAGTATCTACACGGCCTGTCTCAGCAAGTGGGTGAGGGTGTACGACCTAAAGCTAAAGAAATCAGCGTAAATCTGCATTGATCTGCGGCGAGCTTTTGTTTTGGCTAAAAGCTAAGGCTAAAAGCTTTTCTGAGAACTATTCTCACACCGGTGCGCTGCTCGTCTGCGGTTTTTGTCCGGCGCTCATCTGTGCCACGGCATGGGTGGGAAGTCCAGGGCGTGCACCTTCCGGGGTTGCCAGGGGAAGAAACACATTCACGCATGTGTAGCTGGCCTCTGGTCTCTGGCTGCTGCGGATGCGGATCACGCCAAGCTGTTTTTCCACAATGCTGTGCACCATCCACAGTCCCAGGCCGGTGCCTTTAGCGGCTTTGGTCGTGAAGAAGGGCTCGAAGATTTTTTCGCGGTTCTCCGGCGAAATTCCGCACCCGGAATCGGCTACGGTGATGCGGATCCCTTTATGGGCAGGCCGGCCCTTACGCCAATCCTGTGATTTCGCGATACGGAAGCGCAGTTTGCCGTTCTTGGGCATGGCATCCAGAGCATTCAAGATCAGGTTAGAGAACATTTGCCGGAACTCACTGGGATATCCCTGATACGTGCCTTCATAGAGGAACTCGCGTTCCAGGCTTATATGTTGCTGGCGGAAGCGGTGCTTGTGGAAGGCGAGCACCTCTTCGGCAATCTGTGCCGGGTCGAACTCGGTCTTCACATATTCGTGATACAGACCGAGCGTCTGCTGCACGATGCGCACCACGCGCTCCAGCTCGCTCTGGGCCATCTTGGCGTAGTTGCGGCTGGCCTCATCGAGGTCGCGGCTGAGCACGAGCAGATTGATCAGGTTTGAAACCGCCTGCAGCGGATTATTGATCTCGTGGGCCATGGCGGAAGCCATTTGCCCGGTGGCGGCCAGCTTCTCTGACGTCACCAGCGCCTGGTCGCGCTGCTGGCGGGCGGTGATATCAATGAAAGTCACAACCGCACCCCAGACCTTGCCCTTGAATGACATGGGGTAGGAGGCGCACTCCACCGGAATGGACCTGCCGTCTCTGCGCCAGAAAACTTCATCCAGTGCGCGGATTCCCTTCTTGCCCTGCAGCACCTGCTCGATGGCGCACTCTTCAGCCGGATAAAAATTCCCGTCAGGCCGGCGCCCATGCATCAGCTCGTGAAAATTTTTACCCAGGATTTCCTCACGCGCGTAGCCCAGCATCTCGGCGGCGACACGGTTGATCAGGAAGCACGAGCCTTCAGCGTCCACCGCATAGACGCCGTGATCGGTGGATTGCAGCAGCAGGTCAATCTGCTGCAACAAGAGCACGCGCTCCTCCACCTGGCGGCGATGTTCGCTGATATCGCGATAGACCAGTACCACTCCGGTGATCTTTCCTTGATCGCTGCGAATCGGAGCAGCACAGCCATCAATGGGAATCCCGCGGCCGTCGTGGGCAAGCAGCAGGGTAGGATGGCCCATCTCGGCGTAGGCATTTGCCCGCAGGACCTGAAGCACGATGTCCTCGGCCGGTTCCAGCGTGTCTTCTTTGACGATACGATAAACATCTTTCAAGGGACGGCCAAAGGCATCTTCCATGCGCCAGCCGCAGAGCCGTTCCGAGACCGGATTCATAAACATGATGCAGCCGCGGTCGTCGGTAGCAATCACCGCATCGCCGATGCTGCGTAGCGTGGTGGCATAGCGTTGGCGGCTCTCCTGCAGCTCCAGGTTTTTCTGCTGCGCGCCGCTCAGCGCCTCACGGTAATTTTCCGAGAGGTGCCACAGCAGCCTTCGCGAGTAGAACAGCAACAGAGTCCCCAGGAAAATTGCGCTACCCGCCCCGATCCACAGCGCTTGCTGGGTGTCATAGCGGGTCCGCGATTCGCGTTCGGCCCGCAGCGCGGTTTCCATGGCGATCAACGTGCGGAATTGCTCGCGCATGGAATCGAGCAGGAAGGAGTCGTGCCCCTTGGCTTCCAGTTGCAGGTAATCGCCGTGGTTCTGTTTCAACTCCACGGCCTGGTCGCTGGATTGCTGCCATTCGTTGGCCAGCCGGCGGATTTCCAGCACTTTCTGGGCTTGCAGGGAATTGCCTGCCACCATGGCGTCGAGCTTATCGAGCGCCTGGGGCAAGCGCTGGTTGGCGCGCTTGGCCGGCTCCAGCAATAACGGATTTCCAGTCAGCAGAAAACCGCGGTAGGCGGTTTCGCGTTCCACTAATAAGTCCTCAACGGAGTAGGCCGCCTCAGTGGTTTCGTCGGAGCGGTCAACCACTCGATTGAGATTTTGCAAACGATAGATTTGCCACAGCAGTACGCCCGTAAGCAGAATAAGGACCAGCGCTGGCAGCAGCATAGCGCGCAGCAACAACGGACGGAAAAGCCTTTGATGAATCCCGATTGCAGTCATATCACAGTCGGAAGGCGAACCAAGAGGTAAAGCTTAGTTCCTGGGCACCTGAGACGAGGCGGCGTGTACAACGGTAAGGCCATTATCCGCCAGATATCGTCCGCTCTGCAACCAGCAATAGGCAAAATTTACCGGCATGTCGCCAGTTAGGCAGCCCTGAGTTTTTATGGAGGAGCCGGGCCATGTACAAACGTCACTACCACGATATGGCATTTCTCTTCCTATTGGTGGAATAATGATTACAATACTGGGTCAATTGATATTGATCCTAATCCGCATAAGGATAGGGATTCCTAAAAGTTCCAGCAATCTTCCCATGTGGCAACAAACTTGCGTTTGAGCATCTAAAGTTTATGCCAAGCTACTTCGCTCCAGGGGAAACATGAAAGCTAGCCCAAATTTTCGCGTGCTGATTGTCGACGATGACGCCGGGACGGCGAAGTTTCTGACTTCGCATCTCACCCAGCGAAGTTTTGACGTAAGCGTGGCATCTACCGGCGAAGAAGCCCTCCGCCTGTTTCGTGCTTATGATCCTGTTCTGGTGCTGCTCGATATTGCCATGTCGGGCCTGGGTGGCCTCGAAACCCTGGAACGCCTTAAGCAGATTAAGCCCGAAGTTTCGGTAATGCTGCTTTCGGCCCAGAATGATCCTGCGGTTATTTTTAAGGCCTCGAAGTTAGGCGCAGACGACTACCTGGCCAAGCCCGTGGACCTCAGCGAACTCGATCTCCGCATCAATCGCGTGCTCGATAAACAGCGTGTGCTCCATGAAGTGACCCAGCTTCGCGAGCAGGTGCGCAAGCAGAGTGACTTTTCCATGCTCTTTGGCACCAGCCCCAAGATGGAAGAAGTCAAGATGACCATCGAACAGGTGGCCGATACCAATGCTACGGTTCTCATTCGCGGCGAGAGCGGCTCCGGCAAAGAGGTGGTGGCACGCATGGTCAACGCCAACTCCACCCGCCGCGATAAGCCGTTTATCAAAGTAAATTGCGCCGCCATTCCCAGCGAGCTTCTGGAAAGTGAGTTGTTCGGCTACGAGCCCGGAGCTTTCACCGGCGCCAACCGGCAGAAACTGGGTAAATTCGAGCAAGCCAATTACGGCAGCATATTTTTAGATGAAATCAGCGAGATGCATCCCGCGCTCCAGGCCAAGCTTCTGCACGTCCTGCAGGACGGCGAATTTGCCCGCCTGGGCGGCAAACGCGATATCGCCGTAGATGTTCGCGTGCTCGCCGCCACCAACAAACCCCTGGAGCGCGCCGTAGAGGAAGGTCTCTTCCGCGAAGATCTCTTCTACCGCTTGAATGTTGTGACCATCCACATTCCTCCTTTGCGCGAGAGGAGGGAAGAGATCCCCATATTCCTGGATTTCTTTCTGCGCAAATACAGCGAGTATTACGGAAAGCAGCCCGCGCCTTTCAGCGACTATGCCGTGGGCCGCATGATGGAATATGCCTGGCCAGGCAACATTCGCGAGTTGGAAAACCTGGTCAAACGCTACACCATCGTGGGCAATGAACCGCAGATTATCCGCGAGCTCTCCACCCACAAGCCGATTGTCTCTTCTCTCGGCGCGGGCAAGGTCCAGGAAATTACGCCTTCAATCAACCCTGGTCCTGCGTTTATTACCAATGGCAATACTGAGATCGAGATGCCATCTTTATTGGAAATTGGCAAGCGCGCCGCCATGCAAGCTGAACGTGAAGCGATTGAGCGCGTGCTGGCGCAAACCCGCTGGAATCGCCGGCAGGCAGCTAAAATTTTGAAGGTCAGTTACAAGGCACTGCTCAATAAATTGAAGGCCATGGGAGAGCATAATCAGGTTCAGAATAAGCAAAAACATGCTTAAAAATGGAATTCAAGTTCCACTTTAATGTTAGATTTAGATGATCACAGGTTGTGGAAATCCCGCTAGGAAAGTATTCTAAGTCTCAAATCTTCAATATCTTCCAGATTTTCTTCTGAATTGAAGAATTTTTTCATCTTAATGGTGCTCGAAGTGCTCTATATGACAGTAACAAAAGAGGCCAATTTCACACATCCATAAGTCTTATGACTTCGAATTTCTCCATCATTGCCGATATCTACCTTGGGCATTCTTATATAGATTGCCGTCCCTGAGATTCCCTCCCCTCCCCTTTGCCTCTTTATAGCGGTTGCTGGAAACAGCAACCGCTTTTTTTTGAGAGATAATTTTCAGAAGTGTTTAGAGTTTGTTTTGAGCAACAAACTGGACTATGATTTTGTTCAATCCTCCCAAAATCCAGGTTGCGGCGGAAAGGCTGATCTTTCAGGAACAGTAAGCTTCTTCAAAACAGCAATTCGCCTTTTTTGTTCCTGAGACGCTCTCCCGCCCCGCGAGCTGTACCATGAGATTTCATTCATCGCATTTCCGGCCAGAATCCCAACACGGGCCTTGTTCCCGGAGGGTGCTGACCTTTTGATTACCCCCCCTTCCTTGACGCTTCTTTCGCGCCACGGATATCATCTAAGATTCACCCCGTTACTGCGGTGCTAGCAGAGCAGTTCGGGTATTTGAGATGGGGTTGTCGAGAGCGACCCCCACAAGCAGGGTTTATGGGTAAAGCATTAACTAAAGCAGGAACAATGGATAAGAAAAGGCTGGAACAATTTAAAAAGAAATTGGAAGAGCGGCAGCAGGAGCTGCGCCGCGTGGTGACCCGCACGGAACAAGACGGCCGCGACGCCGACAGCGAGGTCGCGCAGGATATTGCCGACAAGGCCGCCAACTCCTATAACAAGGAATTTCTCTTTCACCAGAGCAACAGCGAGCGCCAGGTTCTCCAGATGGTCGAGAGCGCTTTGGACCGCATCCGCCAGGGAAGTTTTGGGCAGTGTGTCTCCTGTGGCGAAGACATTAACAGCAAGCGCCTGGAGGCCGTGCCCTGGACGCGTTACTGTATTGCCTGCCAGGAAAAATTGGAAAAAGGCCAGCTCGTGGAAGAAGCCGAGTAAGCTCCCAGAAAATTCTTAGAAATAAAAGCCGCTCAGCAGAGCGGCTTTTTTATTTCTGAATTGCGCCGCTTTTGCGGCGCACGGTGGGAGCCCCCGGCTTTAGCCGGGGGTAAAGGTTCGTAGAGTTTTGGGCTTCAGCCCCGGCCTCTTGCCCGCGCACAAAGCACGCGTTAACTCGAAACTTGAAACTACTTCTGGTCCGGAGTCGGCGTTGGTGTCGGTTGTTGCTGCTGTTTCTTTTTATTCAACATTTGATTCAGCACATCGGCCCAGGTCTGTTTTTGTGGTGGTTGTTGCTGATTGTTATTAGCCTGATCCCCGTTGGCAGGCGTTGGAGAAGCCGTGGGCTGTGGTTGTCCCTGTGGCGGCTGTTGTTGCGGTTGTTGTCCGGGCTGTTGGTTGGGCGGCTGATTCGGGTTGTTCTTGTTTCCCAGGAGCGCGCCCAGAATTCCGCTGGTAAAATCCCCGGGCTTCCCCGAAGTGGGCAACAGGTTTTGCAGCTTCATGCGGGCGATGGCCTCAAAATCGGGGACGATACGCGGGTTAGAAAGCGATCCCGACACCAGCACGGGCATGACCAACTCACCATTGCGATTGGCCAGGGCCGTGGTCATATATCCACCGACCCCGTTAATGCCGCCAATGGAATCCGTCATAGCTTTGGTGAGCACGGCGGTAACGTGCATGTTCACAGAATTATCCACCATGCTGATGGCGCCGTTGCCTGACATGGTTGCGCCGTCAATCACCGCTTGCAAGTCATTCGTCTGCGCGATGCCATTGCGCACGTTAAAGTTTCCCGTCATCTTGGCGACATTGGTGAAGGGATGTTGTGAAATGTTCTTGCCTGTGGAAAGAAATTTGCCGACATTGGCCAGTTGATAAAGCACGTCCACGTTGGCCAGCTTGCCGTTGGTTAAATTCACGTTGAAATTACCGTTCAGGGTGCGAGCGATGTTATCGCTGCCCGAGGAAAAGTTCGCGTTGCCATTGGCGGCCAGCAATCCATACAGCGTCTTCTTGAGATTGGAGACGGAAGAGAGCAACTGGTTGGCGTCAACTTTGTCTGCCCTCATGTTGACCGCGTATGTGATGGGGGTAGACCGCGCGTCAATCACGATCGAGCCACTCTGCTGGCCCTGGGCAAGGCCAGAGGTCACGGGGTCCATGCGTATCACGCCGTGGTCGAGCGCGACATTCGATTGCACGTTGTTCATCACCAGGTCGTCATACAACAGCGTTCCAATGCTGACCTTGCCGCTCCCCGTCATACGATTGATAATGCTCGACTGGGGCACAGCGGCGGCTTCTGCCTGGGGCACAAAATTCCAGAATTGATTTCTTGATTCCGCACTTTGCGTTCCCGACGCTGCAAAAATCTTCTGCCACTCGCTGGCGATGAGCTTATCGGCAGCGAGCGTGAACTGCACCTTCGGATTGTCGAAGTTACTCAGCGTGAGCGAGCCCGTGGCATTAGTGGAACCCAGCGCCATGGCAACATTTTGCAGCACCGCGGAATTCTGCGAGAAGGTCAGGTTGGCATTGCCGATCTTGAGCGGCGCGGTCAGCGACGGCGTCCTGATTTGGGCATTCTGCAGCATGCCGTTGCCGCTGAAGTTCATGCCCGCGGAATTCTTGATGGGCCCGGTAGCGTGCAGGTTGAGGGAGATGATGCCCGAGCCGGAAACACCATCGGCTGCCGAGACTCCGTAGGCTTTAGCGATACTCAAAAATTCACCCAGATCAGCCCGGCCGGTGTGCAAGTCGGCATCTACCAACGGCGAATTCGAGGTGTATTGCGAAAGGGCGAAGCGGCCGGTAACGGTTGTGCTGCCGGTGCTGGCGGAAAAATCGTTGGAGCGGACCTCAGTCGGCGTAAGCGCCAGATCAATGATCGGGACCTTCACCGGGTCGCGCAGGTCTTTCCCACTGATCTCCAGGTTGCGGCCCTGCAGGCTGCCATTCATGGCCGGCTGATTGGCTGCTCCTTGAGCATGAAGATCGGCCGTAAGCTGGCCGGCGATTTTCATCCCGGGAGAAAATGCCGTGCCAAAATCTGCCGCCAGTTGAGCGACCTCCTGGATCGAGACATTCGACGCATTGATCCTCAAGTCAATTTGCGAAGGCGTAGGCTGCATGTTCATCGTGCCGGTGATGGTAAGCGGGGTATTGCCCAGCTTCAGGTTTCCCTTTTCGATGTTGAGCCGGTCTGCGTTCAGGTCGTCAGAAACTTTGTAATCCGCCGAGATTGGGTACCCCAGGTCATGTCCGTGGACGCGCGGCTGATCAAGTTTGAGTGAACCATCGGAATCGAATTTTCCCGCCTGGTTTTTGAGGTTGGCTTTGCCGCTGATGATGGCATCGGTATTTTCCAGGGAAGCAGAGTTAAGAAATTTTTGCAGGCCGGAAAGCGAGACCTCAGAAAGCTCCAGGCTGCCGTCAAAGGGGGTATTGATGCCCTGGGCGTTATTGATAGGCCCAGCCGTCCCTTGCAGCTTGATAAGCTGTGCCCCTTGTCCCGGCAGGTGCGCCGCAGCGATCAGGTCAAATGCATGGCCAGGTGCATAGCCCATCAGCCGCAGGTCTATATGGTCATAAATCGCGCGTGGTTGCCTCTTTTGATAATCGGTTAATGCAACCGTGCCATCGGTGATTTTCATGTCCTGCAGGGAGAACGCCTGGTTGGTGCCCGCCGGGGGCTGGCCAGCAGGCGTGTTGTTGCCCAGGCTGGAAAAGTTCCATGCTCCCTGAGCGTTGCGTACCAGCTCGATTTTGGGCTGCTTGAGTTCGAGAGAGCTGATCTGGACGTCTCCATGCAGCAGGGGCCACAGCGCTGCGCTCACATCCACTTCATTGGCCTCAGCAAAGGCCTTTCCCGTGCGAAAACTCGGGTCCTCGCCAATGACCGGGCTCTCGGCGCTGAAATACAGTGGCAGGATGGAAAGATGCAAGCGTCCCAGCGTGACCGGGCGGCCAAGCTTGGTTTGCATTTCAGCTTGGATCCGGTCGTGATAACTGTTTACATCGATGACCGAGGGCAAAATCAGTACAGCGATCACCCCGAGGACTAGAATAATTGCAATTGCGATGGCTAGCTTACGCATAGAGGCCTCAACTGTTTACCCGGCCAGGGGGTAAATTCGACTCAAGTGGCGGTTAAGATGTATACGTAAGGAATATTACTCCTATTATTATTGGAAGCTGTATAGGATGAGACAGGTTGTTTGAAAAGGCACTTTTCTTACTGTTAAACTAGTAGATCGTTCATCTGCTGTAGATCCATGCAGAAATCCTCACTCTGTTTAAAGGAACACTCGTGCGCAGTGAAGTTCGACATCGCCTGAAAGAAGATAAGTTCGCAACCACCGCTCAAGACACTTTTTCCTGGATGCAGCATCACAGCATCAATGTTGTCGGCGGCATCCTGGTCTCCGCCGTGATCATCGGTCTTGCCCTGGGCGGCTATTTTTATATGGAGAACCATGAGCAAAAGGCCTCGCTTGATCTCGCCCTTGCCATGGATACGCTCAATGCCCAGGTGCGCCCTGCTTCCCAGCCACCCAACCCCGATGCTACTGAAGAATCCTACGGTTCGGTGAAGGAGCGGGCCCAGGCCGCGCAAAAGAAATTCCAGGCTCTCTTGGACCAGTATCCGCACACCCATGCCGGCAAGGCTTCGCGCTATTTTCTTGCCATCACCGCGATACAGGCAGGCAATAATGCGGCCGGCGAAGCCGCGTTGAAAACCATCAGCGCCTCCGGGGACAAGGAATACGCGCCTTTAGCCAAGCTTTCCCTGGCGTCTCTGTATCGCGCTACCGGCCGCAATCCGGAAGCCATCGCCATATATAAGGATTTGTCCGATCATCCCTCGCATGCAGTTTCCAAGGCCATGGCCCAGTTCGAACTCGCCGGCATCTACGAAACTACGCAGCCCGCAGAGGCGAAAAAGATTTATGAACAATTGCAGAAAGATGACCCCTCAGGCGAGATAGGCCAACTGGCGCTTAGAAAGATGTTTGGCATCAAGCAGTAGCAGTACTCAGAAGCTATCTCAATAAATGCACTGTCCGGCGTTGCTGGTGAAATGGCGATGTTACGCCAACAATCGAACGCCCCATGCACGCACGGGCCATACTGGCTCCCGATGAATCCAAAGCACAGGCCCGCAATCTTCCTCGGAGTCGCGTTTGTTCTGATGGCTCCATATCTGGGGTTCGTGGTGTACTTCTCTCAGCGGTTTCCATCAAATCAATGGCCTACGTGGTTCACTAACACCATTCTCGTCTGGGTCATCGCAAATTTTCTGCTCCTTATGTTGCTGGCAAAGAAAATATTCAAGGGACAGGTGGTGGAACCACAGAAGGCACGCCGCGCCTCCGCGATAGTACAAATTGTTGTCTCCTACCTTCTGATTGTGTGGAGCGTGTTTTTTCTCTACGGGGTGAAAGAAACGATACAGGGAAAACTTCCCCTCAGCCGAGCGATCCCAGCGGGGGCGTTCTTGTTGTTTTTCATTGGGATTTTTGGGTGGAGCCTTTACCGCACAAGGCACGGAAAAGGTTGAGGTAGCTTCGCTGAACGAAATCAGGCGCTTTCGCTCGTTGACGGATTCCCAAAACAGCAAGGACAATCACCGACCGCTGGTCACGATGAGGCCGTTAATGATGCACCTTGTCCAACGCTTTGCACTCAGGTCCGTGAAAAGTAATCCACACAGAGCTGTATTGGTTCGTATTGCCGTACTTGGTGATGTTAACCCGCTCGTAATCGTCGGAAACACCAGAACACTCCGCGCATGGATCTTCGGCCAGTTCCATCGCAGATTTTCGGCTTGAATTGGATGTAGAGTTCTCTGGCTTCAGAAGCTTTAGACATGTGACGTCTAGAAAGGTGCCGTGCTTGAACTCGCCTCGAACGTCTTTGGGCGCGAGTTCATCCAGGGCGGCGTTCAATTGCGTATCGGTGATTCCGTCGCCGACGCCAGATTGAATGTGTGCTTGGCAAAGGTCGCCATTAGAAGCGTATGACGCGGTGATCGTCAGGTTTTGCGACGTTCGATAAACCTCGCTAACGGGATTGCCGTAGAGCTTTTCAACCGTGTCTCGGTTCTGGATTTTCGCGGGCGTTAATGGGCCGCGCTTTTGTTCTTGTGCCCCAACTCCTAACGACAGAGCCAATAAGACACTCACCACCGTTAAAGCCGTGCGCATTTATTCACTCCCGGTTGGACAGTTGATATTATGCCAGCAAATGTACGCGCACAATGCGGCAGGTTCCAGAGTCGTCTTGTGATTGTTGTTGTATCAGGCGATTTCATTACAGGCGACGGACTACTGGTGATATGGCGATTTATCGATAACCTTCCGCTATCATCAGATGTCGCGTTGGGCTTCTGAGTTTAGTTGAGGAGGCGAAGCAACATGGTGGAGAGCAGGATATTCACCGCGAATGACGTTTGGAAAGGCGGGCACTACGAACTATTCATTCAGCCCTCCGTCGGTTCTTCGGAAGACTTGTGCGCGTTGCTGAAAGCGCTGTGGACGTTCCCTTCACTCGAAGGTTGCTACGTACGTGATGATTGTGAGCCATCGACTCAAGTGCGAGTGCAGCCGTGCGAAAGCAGCGTCA
Source organism: Terriglobales bacterium (assembly GCA_035487355.1). Lineage (NCBI taxonomy): Bacteria > Pseudomonadati > Acidobacteriota > Terriglobia > Terriglobales > Terriglobales bacterium. Next base: position 25,481 of record DATHMF010000098.1, read on the forward strand.
TGGGTCACCTGTACGGTCTAGCAACGCTTCCGAACCAAACGGTAGTCGCTTGTGGCTCGTACATGATGGATTATCCCGGAGAAGAAGGGGCGCAGGCGGCGCACTGGGTCAGCTTCTATATGCCCTTGGGTGCGCTCTCGCTTGCCTATCCAATAGGCGCGTATCCGTTCGGACCAATGGACAAAGTCTCGGAATGGAAAACGCCGGTAGACTCGTTCCTGACACAGGCCGCAATGCAGACTTATAGCAAAGTACCGTTCGACTTTGCGCTAGTTGGGTTCGAGGTAGACGTGTCAGCCGTCTCACCTCAAACAATACGAGAAAGAGGCATCCCTGCAGAACGAAGCGACGGGATACTCTGGAATGAAGGGTCCGAGTTGAAGTGGCACCCCGCAACTCGTCCGTAGCTGACGTATTCAGGCGATTGCACCATCCGGCCTGGTCGGTGTGTTAGTGTAACGGCAATGTTAGGTCAACCATTGTCCTGCCAGTTCAAGTCGACTATGGACCGGTTAACGTGCACTGCGAGCAGAACGGCTGGGATCTCCAGCGGTAGTATTCTGGCCTGTTGATACGCTGGACGCTAACGAGTTTGAATCCATCATGGATGGGCTTGAGCCACACGAGCACGCCACCACGGCTTGGACAGCAATTTCCGTCTTTGTCCTTCTGGTAAATGCTCTCGGCAAGAACAATGTCGTGCCCGCGCAAATGGAAATTCCATTCTTTACAACAGAAATCCTCGTCCGCACGCAGTAGCTTTTCCGCCGGAGCATTGTAGTCGGGCGGTTTCCACTCGTGCAGTTGACCTTTCACTTCGCTAAGGACGTGCCAGTCGATTCGGTCATCGGTGCCCGAGGACCCGGTCATGATGAGCAACAGAGGAACATCGTCACCTTGCAGCTCCGTGTTCTCGACACGAAGAATCTGGTCATCTTCGTACTCGTAAAAGACCTTTTGGAAATTAGCGTCCGTCACACGCACCCGTCGGCCTTCGATGTCGGATAGGCAGACCTGCCATGCGACGATGTAAAGGGTCTTCACCGGCTGATAGTCAAATGTCCGAACCGTGCGCCAGCGATCATCTGAAGTATCGTCGCAACTGAAGACGGCTCGTGCGGACTGCGCATTGCCGATAGAATGTTCGGGTGCAGGCGCGTTCTGAATGCGCCTTCGTTCGATGTACCAGCCGGAAATAAAGGCGGCGCATGCAGTGAGGATGAGAATTGCAATCCAAAAACACCGATTCATCTCAGCTCGATTACCTAATTGCAGGTTGAGTGGATTATATCGCCCATGAATAGCGACGACTGGCGTAATCCGACGATTACACCACCTATGTTGGGCCACCCCGCTGAGCCATTTATGAGATAGCCTATCAGTACCCAGTATTGAGTACTGCTACTGAAACAAACTTTCCCACTGCTCACGCGGAACCAGCGCCTTTGCAGCCACAGCAAGATTAGTCACCACGTGCTCTTTGTGGCCCATTCCGATGAGGGCGGTGGTAATCCCCGGAGCTGAGCGCGCAAACTGAATGGCGCTTTCTGTGTCGTTGGTTGTCCCCAACTTCTGTCGAATCACTTCCGGCAAGCCTTGTGTGAGTCTTCCCTGATAGAGGGTTGCGCTGCCGATAACGGCGACCCCAGTTTTTTCCGCGGCTTGGAAGATTGACAGCATCTCTTTGTCGAAGGCCTGGTTCTTCAGGCCGGCGGCCTCGGGCATGGCCAGGTTGAAGGGCAACTGAATAAAACGGAAGTGGTGTCCGTCGCCGCCCACCTCCCGCGCCACGGTTACAACGTCTTGCAGGCTGATGGCTTCGTGCTGCGTGTGGGGCAGGCGGAAGGCATTCCAGGTAGCGCATCCGTAAAAGCGTATCTTGTTGGCCTTCACCATTTTTTCCAGCGCGGCAAATGCGTCGCGCAAGCGCTGCCGGAAATCTGCAGGGCTCACGCCTGCTCCTAACTGCGACTCCGGGTTGTGCAGATAGAAAACGTCAATCGTCTCCAGCTTCAAATTCGTGCGGGAACGATCAATCTGGTTTTCCAGATACCCAGGCGCCATGCAGTGCATTCCGCCGGCAATCTCGGTGGGCCGCATGATGCCTTTGTTGATGTATTCCTCAATGAAGTATCCCCGCGGATCGTCGGGTGCTTCTCCATCAAAGCAGAGATATCCTGCTTTGGTGCATACCAGGATTTCATCGCGCTTCAATTCACCGCTTGCAGTCATCTGCTCGAGGGCAATTCCGATGTTTCGCTCCGAGCGCTGATGGCGATAGTTGATGGCCGTATCCAGGACGTTCACCCCGGAGCGCACCGCTTGCCGAATGGATTCGGTATAGGCAGAGTCAGCCTCAGCGTCGGCTTCGCCCAGGTAGGTGCCCAGTCCCAGCGAGGAGAGCGAAAGCTCGCTCACGCCCGGCACATGAACGGACTGGCGAAAGTTGCCGGCTCGATTCAGTTCTGGAAAACGGTCGCGGTAGCGCGCCGTACCTTCAGCAGTGGCAAATCCTTCAATCATGGGACTGCCAGTCTAGCAGAAGGCTAGACGGCCTGCCCGGCGTGCATAACATCAGAGAACTTATGCAATGATTAGGTATCACTCTGATATCAAATCCTTGACTCTTGGCAAACCGCGGGCCATCATTGAGAAGCGGTTGCCAGCGGGAAAGGCCGTTGCCGGTAGCCAGTCCACGGCACGCCGGGACAGGTTGCCGGTAAAAACAACCGCAAAGAGAACGAAGAAGGCATTCCAGAATGCCGGGGCTTTTATAGTCCATTGAGCTCTTTGAAAACCTGTTGTCGGTAGATCGAAGCGCGACCTTTCGGCGTCCCAGAGGCCTGGCTGCCCCTCGCCTGCCCCGGAGTGCCGTGGGAGCTGTTTCTTAGACTGCCGGGTCTATTACTCCGTGCTTAGTCGTAAGAAATTGATTGCTAAGGATTTAGAGCTGCGTCCACTACTCCAAGTAATGGGGGTGGGGGAGTAATACTTTGTGTGGAACAAGGGATTAAGAGCAGTACTCGGACTTTGTTATATGCTCTCTGACTCTGTGCTCTTTCCCCAGTACTCAGAAATGGCCCTGCGGATAATGAATACTCAGTAAACACGGGAATAGCCCAGCAAGTGCCCCACCGCGACAGCGACTTTCCCCAGTAAATACAGGGCGATCATGGTTGTTTCAGCGGGTTCTAACCACTTGCAGCAAGTGGGGTGGGGTGTCGGCCTTTCCATGACAGCCACACATTACTAGAAAGGCAACAGCCCATTAGCCCATTTATCGGCACTGGTAAACTTGTGCCCTGATACAAAGCAAGAGATTATTCGGTCGCTGGCGCCGTTGCCGTGGATGCGATTGGAAGTGGTGCGCGCCCAAATATGATGCCGGTTTCCACCTCAACCGGCTGCCCGTCCCGCAGGTACGGCCTGAACTTCCATTGCCCCAGGGCGTCGCTGATGGCTTTTGCCTGCTCGGGAAATGCGCTGAGAAAGTGAATGTGTTTTACCTTGCCTTTTTTATCGATGATAATTCGGACGGGAACAGGGTTAAACCTGCGCTCGCTAAAGACCGGATCAACCCGCTCGATCACGTGGTCCTCACTTGCATAGTCCTTGATGCACACAGGGACAGCGCCCCCGCCCGTCCCGGCCATGGGACCGGCCTCCTCGGGCAGCTTCATCTTGTTTAAGTCCAGGATCAGGCTCTCCAGCAGTTTCGTATCCCGGCTGGTGAGCACCAGCTCTACTGTGTGGCAGCGGATTTGCGTGGCCAGGACGTACCAATGCAGCTCTGCGACCGGAGACCAATACCCAAAGAAGGTAAAGGAGTGGCCGGCGATCTTGGTCTCGGTGGGTTTTAATTCCACTTTGTAATCGGCCTGCAAATTGTCCTTGGTGTACTTGATGAGCTCCAGCGCGTTGGCCGCAGGCAGCGGGGTGAAGAACATGTCCTGGGCGGTGATCAAAATACTTCCGCGGACCGGTCCTTTATATGTGGGCGCAGGCGTGATCTGGGCAAGCACGTAGCGGCCGCTATCGGAGGGAGGCGGCCCTTTGTGTTTCTCGATCCAATCCGGGGGCAGCGCGTAGGTCATTCCAAAATACTGGTCGCTGAAGATGTTGTTGGCCACGCCTCCGCCTTCCGGCAGGGGAGTTACGGAATCACTGGCGCTCGCCCATGCGCCTTTTACCAGGATGACTCCCGCCGGCACCTTTTGCTTTTCCGTGGGGTGCGTGTTGGTGGAAAAGTCGCCGCCGTTCTGCGGGGCGTTTTGCGGTCCGGCGCTTTGGCCCCAGGCCGGCAACGATACGCAAAAGGCGAGAACGAACACGAAACGCAAAAATCCAGACTGCATATTTCTCCTTCGCATCCAAGCAATTTCAGGCCGTTGGCCTGATGGAAAAACTGGCGAGACACCCTCGTGTCTCGCCAGGAAGGGGTGCTGTAAAACGGTTACAGCGAGCGCAGGAAGTTCAATACGTCCTGTTGCTGGCTGGGGGATAGGTCGTTGTCGAAGATGAACTCCACGTTGGTGGCTTCGCCGCCGTTGCTTTCGTGGGCTTCGATGGCGCACAGCAGGTTTGTGCAGCGGCCATCGTGCAGGAAGAAGATCCGCTGTCCCAGACCCCACAAGGGAGCCGTGCGGAACTGGTCGCCACCCGCACCGCCCTGCGAGACGTTATCTGCCAGGGTCGTGCCCATGTGATGGATCTCAAGGTCACTGAACAGGTTGGCAGTAGCGTTGCCCAAACCAGCCGTTAAGTGCGAGGGCTGGGTCGGGAGCGACGTTGTGTGGCAGACCGCGCAGCCAACGGCGCTAAACAGCGCGCGACCATTGGCGATGGAGCTTGCTCCGCCCGGGCTGGTCGTGGATGCCGTGGGCTGATCCAGGAACTGCATGAAAGCATTAAACAGCCCGACGTCACTGGTGACGGTGGAGGCGTTGGTGCCATCGGAGTGGGTAATGTCTTCAGGGTAGCCGTTTCCGGCGAGGTTCAGGCAGTTGGCTGGAAGCCCGCTTCCCAATTGGTCCTCACCCGGCAGCGGCCGATCTTGCGTAAACAGCTCGTTGGAGATGCCCATTTCCACGTTGTAGGCTTCACCGGCAAAGATCATCAGCGACTTGTTCTGGGCCTTCCAGCCAAAGCGGCTGATGGTGCCGTCGTTGCCGTTGTGATTAAAGGTGCCCGAAATCCCGAGGCCATTGTTGGCTTGGGACGCCAGATTGGCCAGCAGGGTTGAGTCATCAATGTTCGCCATCAACCCCGAGCCAAAGACCGGCGTGGGGATGCGGAAGATGATGTTGTTGGCCGCCAGAGCAGCGTTAAAGCTGGGCTGACGGAGGCTGCAGGAGCCGGCATCAGCGCGGCCGCTGACGGTGAACAGGTCTTCCACTCCGCCATTGGGCGCGTTGGTATTGGCCGTGCCATCGGGGTTAAAAAAGAATGGGAATCGGACTTCACGCACTGGGCCGTTAGCCGCGATGAAAGATGGGATGGTGTTGGTGCTGCCGCTCACGACCCCGTTGGCAATCACCTGGCTTTCCGGGTTCGGTCCGACGTTGGGGAAAATCGCGGAGGCTGGACTACTTCCGCCCGGGGCCGGTTGTGAGTGACATGTCCCACACCCGTCCGTGTTGAATCGTGGTCCTAGACCGTTGTTGTCTCCGGTAACGGTTTGGTGTTCGTTGAACTGCGCGAGTCCGGTTTGGAAGAAAGCCAGATCGTTGCCAGTGACAGAGGCAAAGGGCTGGCCGGCGTTCACTCCGGTGTTGCTGCGCACTCCGGGATCGGACTGGGCAAACGCCGCTCCTGCAATCAGCAGCGCCGCCACAAATGTGGAAGCCAAAACAAGTCTTTGTACTCTTCGATGCGTCATGTTTAAGAGTCTCCTAATTCTCTTCATCGGTAATTGCGCGTTCCATCGGGAAGGAACACGCAATAGAGAGGTGAACCCGCATGCGGTTCGAGCAACAGGAGTGGGCCGCGTGCGGAAAAGATAGTGTAAGAGTTGGTTGGTTTAACTTAATGTCGTTTGAACGGCATGCCAACAGGCACACCGCTATCCTTGCGTACCCGTGCTCTACGTGTTCACGCAACTAACGCGCACGAACCATAAGCATGGGTCACTTAGCGTACGAAGCGTTCCCGCTCGCGAAAAAAATCTTCCCTCGCGGGCCCAATTTCCTGGCCGAGAGATTGGGTAAATTTGGTTGTTACCACAGACGGAAGTGTTGTTGAAAAACGTTGGGTTTGCGGCGTCGGCCCCTACGAACGGTTCAGTACTTTCAAGGTTCCCAACTTCTCTAAACTCTATTTCTTGCCTGGTTTAGTAGGAATGGGGAGCAGCTTTGATAAACCGTTCATTCCGGCGTCAAAAGTTGCGGGCGAATATAAGTAATTCTCCGGGGAATGTCAAATAAAATTTTGTTAATTCTAAAATTTAGTTTTCTTGGGGAAATGGGAAATTTCTAAGGTATTCTCCTGTCGCGGGAGAATCAAAGAATAGGGATTCAAAAATTGGCGGCAAACCAGTTCTACGATTTTTGGGTCGCGGCCTTGGCGATAGCACGGCGCACGGTTTCATCCAGGGCTTGCTTGGTTGCAGTGTATTCTTCCCGCGAGATGGAGCCGTGAATGCGGTCCTTCTCAAGCTTAAATAATTCTTCCTTTAAGCCCGCTATTAACGCGGCGGAGTGGTCAGCCCGGCCGCTTCCCATTTCTGCGACGGCGGTATTTTGCCGTCCACCTCGCAACCGAGTGCGCAGTACAAATATTCCCAACAAGATCACGGTTACTACCCCCACGATCAACCATTCAAGAGAAAACTGAGTTTGCTTCGGGTTTTGGATTGCACTTGCCGGCAAGGGTTTGCTTGCGTTGGCCGCACTGAAATTATTTCCTGCGGCAGCTGGCCTCGAGACAATTGGAGGTAGCAATTGCGCATTGGATCGCGGCTTGGCCTCACCGTTTATAGGAGGAAGCACACCATTCCCCGAGATCTCAAAGCTCGGCCCTTCGCCCGCTTCGACCTGGTTCACGGCCTGTACCTGGAGGTCTTTGTTGTCAATGATGGAATGAAAACCAGTGGAGGGTGCACGAAACGTCATGGAAGGAGAAAACATGACCGCCAACTGTTGCACGGGATAAGCAAGCCTGGGGTGAAAATCTGCGCGTCCGGCGTAGGGCAGATCGTAGTTGACGGCAAACTTGGTCTCACCCGGCCGCAGCGGAAAATTCATGGTGTAATGCCCGGGTTCTCCTTTCACTGTGGTAGCGGAGATTTTCACGCCACCCCCTCTGGGACTCGCCGCCAGGACAGAATCAATCTTCGCCTTAGCCGGCAAGTAGACTTCAAAGGTGTGCTCACTTGCCTGGGTTACTGGCGGGTTGGATTCGTTCTTGATGTCATACATGTCGGAAATGTGAAGCGAATTACTTTGGGAGCCAACCCGTATGATTTCGATCCTTCCGCTGATGCCCTTCACTTTTGATGCGGCGTCGAACACGTCAATGGTGACGGTACTGCCTGCAGAAACCTCCTGATCGTAGTTCACTCCTTGATGCACCACGCGGACCAGGTAGCGCGTACTGGGAAACTGCACGTTCAGCGAAAACCCACCCTGGGCGTCGGTCCTGGTGCGCGCTTCTTCCTGCATTCCATCCAGCAGGCGAAGCAGAACCACCTCATCTTCTGCCGCAGGCTTGGCGGTGGTAGCGTTACGAACGCTGCCGCTGATGCTATTGTTGGTGGCAGCGAAGCACGGCAAAAGAGCAAGAAAGATGGTCCAGAAAAGAAACGGAAGTTTTTTTGCGAAGAATTTTTTTTTAATATAGCGGTTCATGAATTATTTTCCTTCTCGGTTTTCCTCGGCTGCTCACGCACATTTCGGATTACATACCAGCACCCAAACTTGTTTGCGCAGGGTTTCGAGCGCCGCGGCCCGCCCAGGGTCCGGGTGCTGGGCCAGCAATTGCTCCATCTCTTTAAGCTTGTCGGTTGCTTGCTTTTGCTGACTCCCCTCGGCATAGAGAGTTGCAAGTATGGCCAGCTCATCCCAATAAGCCCGGTCGGTATCTTTGTGAAGAGAGTTTGCGCGCTGCTCCATCGAGGCCAGCAGATCGTCGGCTTTCTTGGACTCGCCCTTCTTGCGGTAGTAGCGGACTTGCAGGGTCCATACCCTCCAATAGCGGGCCTGTAATTCGCGTTGGCTCTGGCGCTTGTAGTAAGTGTTGTACCAATCGAACGGACGAATGCGCTGCAGCCGCCATTCGTCGTCACGGATGCCCTGAAGCGCCATCGTGACAATAGGGTCAAGATCAATGCTGTTCATGTTGAACAGGCGCTCGGCGCGGTCAATCAAGGGGCTCTGATTGGGCAGAGGATCCGGACGCTTCACCAGCGTAGCTCCCGGACACAGCGCGAGAAGTTTTTCCCGCTCGGTTTTTTCTTTGCGCGCGTCGCGAAAAGTTTCTGAGCCGTAGATTTCGGCAAGTGTGCGGTGGGCCGGCGCAAAGTTGGGATTGGCCGCGATGATCTCGTTCATGGCCTGAATGGTAGAAGGAGTGCTCCGCCCGAGCATGCTGCGCGCATTCAAGTAGCGATACATCAGATCGCCCGGATGCTGCTCCGCCAGGGCCTGGTATTCCTCGGCCAGCGCTCGCAGGTGGCCTTCGATTCCATGCTGGCTCACGGCATCCTGGTAGCGCTCGTGCACGAACAGGTCGTTGGGGTAGCGCCCGCGCAGTGCAAGGAACGGGGCCACATTGTGGTCGAAATCTGTGGGGTCTGTTATGGGCGCAGCAGCGGCCTTCTGCAATCCGCCCTGGATTTCAGACGCAGGTCCGCAAGAGTTGGATGAGCTGCACCATGCGGCCACGGAACTTATGAGAACAACGATGAAAATCGCGCGGTAGTACATTTGGACAAAATAGAGATGACGGAATCGCGGAGGGGCCGTCGTGGCCCCTCCGCTTTCCGGTTTAAGGTAAATTGATGACGCTACAGCGAACGCAGGAAGTTTAGCAGGTCTTGCTTCTGCGAGGAACTGAGCGAGTTAAAGTTGCTGATGACCCCGTTGGCTTCCGAACCGCAGGTTTGACTTTGCGAGAAGGGCTGGAAGTAGGAGACACCGTTATTGATGCTGAACTGCTGGAAGTCCTGGGTGACCACGCATATGTTGCCCGAACTGGCGTGGGCCTTGATGGCCTGCAACAGGTCAGAGGTTCGACCGTCATGCAGGAAGAACAACCGCTGCCCAACACCCCACAGCGGTGCTGTACGGAACTCATCCGGACCCGCTCCGCCCTGGTTCACGCCATCCGCCAAGTTCGATCCCATGTGGTGGACGGCAATGTCTGAGTACGGGTGGTACACGACGTTGGACATGCCCGTGAATGGTGACTGCCCTGTCGTGAGTGTAGAGCTGTGGCACAAAACGCAGCCCACACTGCTGAACAACTTCTGGCCATTCAACTCCGAAGCCGTGTGCGTGGTCGCGGTCGGCGGAGCTGTCAGGCGCATGAAGGCAGCGAAGTTCACAGTATCGGACGACATCTTCGAGGCTGTGCCGGTGGTAGAGGTTGGATCATCAGGGTTCGTGATGTTGGTTGAATCTTCCGGAGTGGAGTTGAACACGCAGCCAGGGACGGCCGCACGCTCGTTGGGGAACACCTCGTTGGCTACACCTTGTTCAACGTTATAGGCTTCGCCTGAGAAGATGACCAGCGACTTGTTCTGGGCCTTCCACCCAAAGCGGGTGACGGTCCCGTCATTGCCGGTACGGTTCAGCTTTCCGCCGATCCCCAGAGCTGACTTGGCAGCACTGTTTGCAGCCAGGTTCGCCTCCAGGACTGCATCCGGTGTGTTCTCAATCAGACCCAATCCAAAGGTTGGAGTGGGAATGCGGAAGATCACGTTATGGTTGGCGAGCTGTGTGGCGAAATCCGGCTGCTGAAGATTGCAACCAATTGCGTCAGAGCGGCCCGCGATGGTGTACAGACCGTGCACGCCACCATCGAGCGCAGCGTAGGGATCTGCAGTGTTGGTAGAGACGAACCGCGCCTCGCGCACTGGGCCATTCGCGCTGATAAACGGAGGTACGGTGTTGGTAGCGCCATCCAGCGTGGCAAACGCCACCTGCGGGTTGGGAACTGGCTTTTGTGGACTTCTCAACCCAGGACTGCTGCCGCCGACATCTGGCTGGGCATGGCAGGCTGCACAACTGTTGGCATTGAAAGTTGGTCCCAGGCCAACACCGGCCTCACCGGGCACGTTTCCAGAGACTGAATCAATTTCTTTGAAGCGATCCAATGCCTGGCTGAAGAATGCCTGCTCGTTGCCATCCAAGGTCGGATAAAAACCGCCGGCTCCAGCGGCCCCACCGCGCGGCCCAGGATCGTGCTGGGCCTGCAGTATTCCCGTACAGAGAACCACCGTCAGGCACAGCGTTAATAGATGTACCGGTTGCAGAATTTCTAGCTTTGTTGATTTTCGATGCTTCATTTCTAAAAGTTCCTCCTACTTCTCTTCGTTGGGTGCTTGTGTGTTCTTGAGAGAGGACACACAGAGAGAGGTCACCCGCAAGAGGTCTGTTCCAGCAAAACAGCACCGGGCCGCCTGCGGAAAAGATAAACGGTTGTGCTTCAGATTCTGTCTTTTCAACGGCGTGCCTATAGCAAGAAAACACACCGCCTGCTTTGCGTGCCAACGTCTCAACTTAAGACATCTGTAAATGAGCGCGGTCACAACGCGTGCGAAACCGCGAGGGCTCAGCAGCAAATCCCGAAAAAAGTGAGAAAGGTTGCCCGTACCCTAGACGAAGTTGCGCGCCCTCTTAGGCGCTGGCACACACCAGCCGTAAGCATGGGCCGCTCAAGCTTCGAGTCGCCCCGCTTGCAAAAAAGACAGTTTTCTCGCGGGAAATGATTTTGGCCGAGTAGTGTGCAAATCCCGCTAATACCGCATGACTTGGGATTATTGTTGGGTATTTATAGGCCCAAACTATCTATCTATTCTGGCCTGCCTGACTTGTGGCGCCGGCCCCTAGAAAACGGTCTATGTTCCTTTGTTCCCGAAGTCCCACAATTTGTCTCGCGATGACAAGACCTGACTTGCTGCTGTCGGGAGGAACCTTCGCTAAGCGCTTTTATTAAACCGTTTATTTCCGGCGTCAAATGTTGGCGAGCAATCTATTCAATTCGGAGAGCGATGTCAAACAAATTTTTAACTGAGGAAGTAAAGTTTTGTAATCGCGAAGCCTGGTTTTTGGTTTCAGGGAAAAGAAGCGGTGTTTCATCACATGAAAATTGATCACGGGAAGACGCTCTTGACAAACGAAGTCTGCGTCCGTCGAGCACTAGGAATGGCTCTTAAAATTGTTTCTGACCTGTTTGCCTTCAATCACAATGTAGTAATTTCCGCTCCACGACATCTGCCAGCGCCGGCTGGGTGATCCTTTACTGATGTTGGTCTCCAGATACTTCGCTGCCGTTGTGGGAGAGAGAGCCTGCCGGCAGTGCGGGCATTGCGGCGCTGCATTGGCGGTAAACTTTGATCCACAGGAACAGGGCTTGAGGTGCCGCTCCAGGTCGGGAACAATCACCTTGTAGGCCGCGACCCTGATCAACTCAATGGGGAATCGCCCGTCGGAGATGTCCAGAATGGCGGTCGTGCCGCAACCCTCGCAATACGCGTAGCAACTGTTCGTGACCCCGCTGTGCAGCAGGGTGTATTCGAACATCTTATGACATTCTTCACACGTACCCACACTGTTGACGAGTGACATAGGTTTTCCCGGCAAGTCAGTATAACCCGTGCCCGATTTTTTAGTCGCGCTGGGAGTCGGCTGTTTTCGAAGCGCGAAATCTTCGGCTTCAGAGCTTGCGGAAATTTATGGGCGTGAAGACGTGTCAGTGCAGAGCTTTGGCTGTGTCGCAAGTCGTTAGGAAATAAAACTTCCTTACTGCCGTAGGCTGGCGCGAAGCGAAGCGAGCGCCTAAAATTCCTTTTCCCGCAACCCCATTAGGAGGCAAAAGTAATCTGACCAGTAGAACGTAGGGTTTCGACGTACGGCTGATGCTCGGTTATGATCTGTGGTCGGGCCTGACAATTGCACTGAAAACGGATAAGGCTCATGAAATACGGCTCCAGCAAGCTGTTGTTCGCAGTTGATTTGGCCGGGATCCTGCTCTTCGGGATCGAAGGCGCCATGGCGGCGATACGCGGCGGCCTCGATTTTCTGGGTCTCATGGTGCTGGCATTCGCTACCGCATTGGCGGGAGGAATCATTCGCGACCTGCTGATCGGCGCCGTTCCACCCCAATCTCTGCGCGATTGGCGTTATGCAGTCACGGCATTCACCGGCGGCGCAATCGTCTTCTTCTTGCACCAGTTTGTTCAGATCATTCCGGCTCCCGTCATCATTGTTCTCGATGCCGCGGGCCTGTCGTTGTTTGCCGTCGCTGGGACCGAAAAAGCGCTCAACTACAACATGCACCCGTTCATCGCCATCTTGATGGGGGCAATCACCGGGGCGGGCGGGGGAACCGTGCGCGACATTTTGCTGGCGCAGGTTCCAAACGTTCTTCACGCCGATGTCTACGCCACCGCCGCCCTGGCCGGCGCGGCCGTCATGGTCCTTGGCAGAAAGCTGCGAATTCCGCCGGTGTGGGATGCTCTCCTGGGCGGCGTGGTTTGCTTCTCACTCCGCATGATCAGTGTATGGCACCATTGGAGCTTGCCCCGAGTGCTGAGTAATTGAGCGCGGTTCTTGGTGAATGGTTCTTACAATATTTAGGCCGCTCATCCGTCTACACGAATGGACCGCAGGCCAGCGTATCCAACAAAACTCCGGTCTGGAACTTGCCACGTTGGAATAGCTTTTGTTATCCTGACTAACCAGTTAGTTAAAATGCAGAATTTACTTAAAAAACGAGCTAAACCCCGTCCTTCTTTTCGCAAGGCCCTGCGCAGAGGCCAGCGCGACGCCGTTGAAACCCGCTCCGCGATTCTAGGAGCTGCTATGCACGAGTTTGCCGAAGAGGGCATTGCCGGTGCGCGCATGGAGGCCATTGCCGCAGCGGCCGGTGTGAACAAGGCTCTATTGCACTATTACTTCCACGATAAGGAGCGGCTTTACGGGGAAGCGCTCGATCACGTATTTGCCACGCTTTCCCAGCGCATGACCGAGGTGCTTGATCGCGACCTGCCGCCCCAGGAAAAAATCATGGCCTACGCCGCGGCCCATTTTGATTTTATTGCGGCGTCTCCCATCTATCCGCGCATGGTGCAACGCGAGATGATGCGCGCCGGCCGGCATGGCTCGCCCCATATGCGCCGCATTGCCGAGCGCTATCTTCGCCCGATTTTTGCCAGGGTGATGGTCCTGCTGCGTGAGGGCATAGAGCGCCGCCAGTTTCGCCGGGTTGATCCCATGCATTTCGTCTTGTCGCTGATTGCTATGAATGTTTTTTATTTCAGCAGCGCTCCCATGATTGCGTTCGTGACCGGCAGAAACCCGCTCACGCCACAGCACATCGCAGAACGCAGGGCCGCTGTGTTGGATGTTGTTGCCACTACGCTGCTTCTGCCCCATCGCGCGGCATCCAAAGAGTTTGGCAGTACCAGGAGAGAAGCCAAGTGACGCAAGGAAAGAAGTTTCTGGTTTTGGTCGGAATTATTTTTTGTATTGCTCTGTTTTACTTCATTTTCTTCAACGACCATTCCAGCGATTTGCAGTTGATCGGCATCGTGGATGCCAACCAGGTCATCGTGGGTCCCAAGATCATGGGCCGCATCGAAAAATTGGCGGTGGATGAAGGCTCCGAGGTCCACGCCGGGGACCTGATTGCTCAGCTCGATACTGCCGAGCTTCAGGCCCAGCAGCAGGCTGCAACCGCAGCCGCGGCCGGTCTGAATTCCCGGCTGGCAGGAACGCAAGCCACTGAAGTTTTGACTCAAGGCACAACCGCCAGTGATGTGGTCAATGCGCAGGCCCAGGTGCAGATGGCGCGCGCCAATCTGGTGGCAGCCCGGGCAGATTTGGTGCGCATTCAGTCCGATACCACCCGCACCGCAGAGCTGGCCAAGCAAGGCGTTGCTTCCCAGCAGGCAAGCGATGAAGCCGTCGCCACCCTGCACGCGCAGGAGGCGCGCGTGCGTGCAGCAGAAGATCAGGTACGCTCTGCGGAAGCGGCTTTAAATTCCGCGCTGGCACGCACCCACCAAACCCGGGCCGCCGAAAGCACAGTGGCAGAAACCCGCCAGCAGCAGCTTCAGGCCGAGGCGCAGCGCACGCAGGCCCAGGTGCAGCTCGATTACACCCGCGTGTTCGCTCCCATTTCGGGAATAATCTCCCTGCGTGTGGCCCGTGAAGGCGAGGTAGTTGCTCCGGGTGCGCCTATCGTGACCATTATTGATCTGGGTGAAACCTGGGTTCGCGCACCGCTCCCGGAAACTTACGCTGACAAAATCGGCATTGGCGATGAACTCAAAGTGCGTATGCCTGGCGGGGACATCGTAACCGGCAAGGTGATTACCAAGGGCGTAGAAGCGGATTTCGCTACCCAGCGCGACGTCAGCCGGCGTAAACGTGACATCAAGACGGTGCAATTGAAGCTCTCTATTCCCAATCCGAATCACGCTTTTGTTCCCGGAATGACCGCGATTGTGCTCGTGCCCAAATCAAAGCTGAATTAGCCATGAACACTTTCTTCAAACCCAATGGCGGCACGTCGGCAGAGGCTCCCAATGCCATCGAGGTCGAGCACATCGTCAAGAAGTATGGTGACTTCACCGCGGTGAACGACATTTCGTTCACCGTGAAGGAAGGCGAGATATTCGGCCTGCTCGGCCCGAACGGCGCTGGCAAGAGCACGCTGATTCGCATGATGACCACGCTGCTGCCTATTACCTCAGGCGTCGCCCGCATCGGCGGATACGACGTCAGCCGCGACCCCAATGGAGCGCGCAACACCATGGGGGTGATTCCCCAGGCCATGACCAGCGATCTGGACCTGACGGTTTACGAGAACATGAGCATCCACGCCAAGCTCTACAGCGTGCCCGCCAAGGAGCGCAACCGCGCGATTAATGAGCTGCTGGAACTCGTGGACCTGACCAAGTGGAAAGACACGCCCGCCAAGAATCTTTCCGGAGGCATGCGCCGCCGTCTGGAAATTGCCCGCGGCCTGGTGCACAGCCCGAAGATATTTTTCCTGGATGAGCCTACCACCGGCCTCGACCCGGTCTCACGCGTGGCGGTGTGGGAGATGCTGACCAACATCAAGCGGAACCGCAATCTTACCGTCCTGATCACTACGCACTACATGGATGAAGCCGACCGCCTCTGCGACCGCATTGCCATCGTGGACCACGGCAAGCTGGTTGCACTGGATACGCCCAGCGCCCTTAAGCAAACGGTCCCCGGCTCTAACGTCATAGAGGCCCAATTTGGGAATCCGCCACAAGACTGGGAGCAAATGTTGCGCAGCTTCCCTGACGTCCGCAGTGTGCAGTCCCTGGGCAGCAATGCCTACCGTCTGCTTTCCGACAACAGCTCCAAAACCGTGACCGAGCTGGTTGGGTTGGCCTTGCAGCATCAGGTCGAAGTCAATGCACTCTCGGTCCATAACACTACACTCGACGATGTTTTTGTCTACTACACCGGACGGCAGTTGCGCGACCAGGAAGTCAGCGCGCATGTCTACACCGGCTGGATCAGCGGCGGCGACCGCTGAAGAGGAGGCGCCTATGAATCGAATGATGGCCATTGTGGAGCGTGAGATGCGCAAGTTCGTGCGCTCGCCGGCATTGATGCTGGTCGCCATGGTCCTTCCCATAGTGCAGCTCATCGTGCTGGGCAACGCCTTCGGCGGCAAGATCCACGATGCGCGCCTGGGCATTGTCGACCACGACCGCACTCTCATCCAGGGAGTCGAAACCGATCGTCCGCAGGCGCTGCGCATCCGCGAAGCGCTGAATGCGATCCATGCCAATGCCCGTACGCTGGACGCGGTTGACTACAGCGACGAGAAAACCGCCGTCGAAGATGTGCACAACGGCAAAATTGATGGCGTCGTCGTCATTCCTGAAAACTACTCCCGCGATGTGTACATGGGACGGCAGCCGCGTATCGGATTAGTGCTCGACAACAGCGACAACTTCATGACCGCAACCCTCGAGCAAAATCTCAACGAGCTTGTGGTCGCGCTCAATCAACAGCCGGTCGAGCCGCGCCTGGTGCAGCAGATTGCGCTCAACGTGGTGGAACTCTATCCCTATATCGAGTACATGAAATATTTGCTGCCGGGTTCAATCGCGCTGGCTATGTTTGTCTCCGTGATGATCGGCGGCGGCATTGTCTACATTGATGACAAGGCCCGCGGGGTGCATGAGGGTTATCTCGCCACCCCGATCAGCAAGCTTGAGCTGGTCTTTGGCCTGAACCTGGCTGGTGCCATCAAGGCCATTGGCGCGGGTTTGGTTTTGACCTTCATAGGATCGTTGATAGCAGGGGTGAGCACCGCCTTTCAACCGGCAACGCTCCTCTGGCTGCTGCTGATGATCATCGCGACGTCGGCCGCCTTCGTGACCATGATCTCCTGCATGATGGCACGCGTGGAAGATCCCCTAGTGCCGCGGGCCGTCTTCGGCATTCTCAATACGCTGCTGTTTTTTCCCAGCGGCTCCATTTATCCCGTCAAGGCCTTTCCCGGATGGCTCAAGGTCATCGCCAATATTGATCCGTTCACGTACTCGGTCCACGGCTTCAAAGCGCTGTTGCTGCGTGATGCCGGCTTTATGGCCATCTGGCCCGATCTGCTCTACCTGGCGGCTTTTGCTGTTGTCATGCTGACCGGTACTACGCTCTTGTTCAAAAGAACGTTGTAAACGTAAACTGAAGCCATGAGCTTGCTTGACGCCCAACCGGGGGATGAAATTGCTGAGAAACTCCGCGAAAGACGCCGCCGCATCAGGATCGCTATCGCTGTTTTCGTCGTCCTGCTGGCCGGCTTTATCTGGTGGAAGATGCGCTTCTGGCCCGAAGAGCGCATCATCAATAAGTTTTTCACCGCCATCGAGTCCCAGAATTTCGAGCAGGCCTACGCCATCTGGATGGCTGACCCCAACTGGAAGCAGCATCCGGAAAAGTACGACCGCTACCGTTATGGCGATTTTTATCATGACTGGGGTCCAGGCGGAGAGTATGGCCCCATCCAGAGCCATAAAATCGAAGGATCTTCCAATGGCGGCAGCGGCGCCGTGATTGAAGTTCAAATCAACGGACGTCCAATCACAACCAATCTATGGGTAGAGAAATCAGACAAAAGCATCTCCTACCCGCCGCCGTAAATAACTTCCTGATATCTGATATCGAAAATTAACCTGAGGACTGAGGACTGCCGACTGCGGACTGTATCGTCTTTTGCAGCGACGCTTCATCTTCCACATTGAAGCAAGTCCTCGACCGGTCAATCTGACGCATGAGCCCGCAGAGCACTTTGCCCGGACCAACTTCCACAAAAGCCTCTGCGCCCAGGCTTATCAGCTTCCGCACGGAGTTCACCCACTGCACCGCGCCCGTCACCTGGCGGATGAGCGCCTCGCGCGCATTTGCAGGATCGCTGGTCGGCTCGGCATCGATGTTTTTGATCAACGGAATCTGCATTGCTTGAAAGCTCAGTTTCTGTAGGTCAGCCGCCAGCCGGTCTTGTGCCGGCTGCATCAGCGCGCAGTGGAAGGGCGCGCTTACCGCGAGCATGACGACCTTCTTTGCGCCACGGGATTTCGCCAGCTCGGCCGCCCGCTCCACGGCGGCTTTGCTACCCGAGATGACAGTCTGCTCCGGTGAATTCAGGTTGGCGGGGGAGCATACGCTATCCTGCGCCGATTCCTGGCAGATCTTCTGTACCTCATCCCCCGGCATTCCTAAGATTGCGGCCATCGCGCCCTCGCCGACTGGCACTGCTTCCTGCATGTACTTGCCGCGATTGCGTACCGTGCGAACCGCATCGGCGAAGTTCAGAGTTTCGGCGGCAACGTGCGCAGAGTATTCACCCAGGCTGTGTCCAGCGACAAAAGTGGGCGTGATTCCTTTTTCGCGCAGCACACGGAGCGCGGCGACCGAGACGGTAAGAATCGCCGGTTGTGTAATCTCGGTGAGTTTAAGTTTTTCTTCCGGGCCTTCGAAACACAATTGCGAGATTTTATAGTCGAGGGCGGCATCGGCCTCATCGAAAGTTTGCTGTGCCACCGGATGCGCAGCAGCCAGCTCTCTTCCCATACCGACTGTCTGCGAACCTTGTCCGGGGAAGAGAAAAGCGAGTTTAGAAATTGTCATAGGATTTTATAAATGTAGAACTGTTTTTAAGTAGATACACACAAAAGCTCAGACCTGAGAACTGCGGACTAAGGACTGCTGACTAGTCAGTTGCTTTAACTACCACTGCGGCCGCGGCCACGCCATTTTGCCGTGTCAACTCTTGTTCGATTTTCTGGTTGCTTCCCGATTTGGCAAATTCCGCCGCAACCCGGATGGCATTCTTGATGGCATTTGCGTTCGAAGATCCATGGCTCACGATGACGACGCCTTTGATGCCCAGCAGCGGTGCGCCGCCGTATTCGGTGTAGTCCAGGCGCTTTTTAAAGTCTGCAAAGGCGCGGCGCGAGAGCAGGAAGCCGACCTGGCGGGTCAAAGTGGCTTCCAGCGATTCCTTCAGCATATAGCGGATGGTATCCACCAGGCCTTCAGAAATCTTCAAGGCCACGTTGCCTACGAAGCCATCGCATACGATCACATCTACTTTGCCGTTGTATAAGTCGCGCCCTTCCACGTTGCCCACAAAATTCAGTGGCAGGTGGCGCAGCAGCTCGTAGGCCTGATGCGTGAGCTCATTGCCTTTGCTTTCTTCTTCTCCTATGGAGAGCAGTCCCACGCGCGGCTGCTGGTTCCCAAAAATGGAACGGCAATAGATTTCGCCCATGACGGCGAATTGTTCCAGGTTTTGCGGTTTGCAATCCACGTTGGCGCCTACATCAATCATGATGGCAGCCTTGCCGGGAACTGTGGTCGGAAACACGGCAGCCAGGGCAGGGCGGTCAACGCCGGGCAGCGCGCCCAGCACCATCTTGGCAGTGGCCATGGCAGCGCCGGTGTTGCCGGCGGTGACAAAGCCCTGTGCTGTACCTTCACGCACCAGCCGCAAGCCTACACGCATGGAAGAATCACGCTTGGCACGCACCGCATGTGCGGCTTTTTCGTGCATGCTGATCACTTCGCTGGCTTGGATGATTTCTATGGGTAGCTCAGCAGCAGCAGGATGATTGGCCAGTTCGGCTTCAATAGCTTCGGTGCGGCCCACAAGCAGCACGCGGGCGTTGCCGTAGCGTGCCGCCTGGATTGCGCCTTCCACCTCAGGACGAGGTGCGCGGTCCGAGCCCATGGCATCGACGGCAATCGTGGTGCGGGGGCCGGGAGAACCATTGGGAGCAAAAGCGGCGCGAGCCAGAGACTCGAGCTTGTCTCCCATCACGCGCGATAGGCGCTTACGCGGTTGCCGGGTAGATCGCAAATGCTTCCCGCCGTTTACTTGGATTCGACTTCTACTACTTCGCGCCCTTTATAGTAACCGCATTTGGCGCAGGCGCGATGCGGCATTTTTTTCTCATGGCAGTTCGGGCACTCAGAGAGCGAATGCGCAGTCAAAAAGTCGTGGGCGCGGCGTTTGGAAGTGCGGGCCTGGGAGTGTCGCCGTTTCGGATTTGGCATTGCTTACCTCGAAAATCTCTGCGAGCGTTTCAATCTCGCGGACTATTGTTTTAGTTTGTTCTTGATCTCTTCCAGCGCGGCCCAGCGTGGGTCCGGCGGCTGGCTTGAGCAATTGCAAGGTTCCAGGTTGCGGTTGCGTCCGCACAGCGGGCACAACCCTTTGCATTCTTCCCGGCAAACCACCCGCAATGGAACCGCGAGCAGCAACTGCTCTTTGACTACATCTTCCAGGAGCAATCCATCGCCCTGGTAAAACCCAATTTCAGTTTCCGCCTCGCTGATGGAAGACTCATCCGGCTTCTTATCCGCGCCTTGCGGCCGGTACACCAGATCGAAGCTGCTGTTTACATCTTTGAACACCGGTTCCAGGCAGCGCGCGCAACGCATTTCAAGCCGCGTGCTTACTTTGCCCACGACCCGGATATCGGGGATACGCCTGGCGCCATCGTGCTCTTCCACCAGCGCAGCCCGTCCGCTGGCCTTGGCCGGTGCAGCCTGGCGCAGCTCGGAGCCCAATTCCAATGCCTCCGCAGAGAACTCCTCTTGAAAGGGAATTTCTTGAAGCTGTAAATCCTGAACGCTGATGAACATCGCGGACCCCGGAGGACGTCCCCCTAACCCATTACCTCCCGGAACGCTCCGAAATGGAACCAGAAGCGGCTGAGAATGACTGGGACAAACTAAAGTATAACGTCCAGAAAGCCGGGGGGTCAAGATTGGTAGACCTGCCGCTAGTCGGCCAGTTTGGATGTTTTCCAGCGATAGCGAAAAAATATGGCCCGCCCCGCAGCTACGAGCCATGCCAGCACCCAGAGACCGCCCAGCACAAAGAAAGGGACAGAGCTTCCAAATAATTTTAAAAGCCAAAACCCAATTGGAAAGACAACAGGAATACAAAGAACGAAAAGCCAGACGTAATACTTAACCGCTTTTCGATACTGTCGTTCATTCTCAGTCATACTACCTTCAACCCTTGTCACTTCTAATAATCCCAACAACTCCACAATTATTCAAGCTTAGTTCTGCTGACGTCCCCCTAACCCACACCTCCCGTGCGTGAATATTTCAGCCCTCTGCTAGAATTTTCTGATGACTACAAGATTGTTGCACCTCATCGTTCTGATCGGAGTCGCCACCCAGGCATTTGGACAAGGGGTTTCGCGCCCCCGCCCCGACGTACCGGAGAAGATCAAATCTCCTGCCAGCGAGGAAGTCGTGTTCGAGGCCCACGCGTCGGGCTCCCAGATCTATGTTTGCCAGCCAGGAGCCGACGAAAAATACGGCTGGGCGCTGAAGGCCCCCGAAGCTGAGCTTCACGATCAGCAAGGCGCAGTCATCGGCCGCCACTACGCCGGACCCACGTGGAAGCACAACGATGGCAGCGAAGTCACCGGCAAAGCCGTGGCCCGGGTGGATTCGCCAGATGCGGATTCAATTCCCTGGCTGCTGGTGACCGTTACCGGTCACACTGGAAGCGGCGTGCTCAGCCGGGTTACGAGCATCCAGCGCATTCACACCAAGGGTGGACAGCCACCAGCAGCAGCCGACTGCAATGCGTCAAAGCAGAACGTTGAAAGCAAGAGCAGCTACACCGCCGATTACTACTTCTACGCCCCGGCGAAATAGAGAAGATTAACCACAGATAAGATTAACCACAAAGGGCACGAAGGAAACACAAAGGGACGAAGGAAAACGTGTTTTGGGGATGGCCCCCACCCCCCACTTGCTAGCTTGTGTCTGGGAGTGCCCCAAATCGCGTCTGACCCGTGTCATTACTGGCGAAAATCAATCTGGCGCGGGGGACTTGCTGCCAGTCTGCCGGAAGTGGGTATGAGCCACAAGGAGCCCACGGCACGCCGGGGCAGGCCAAGCTCCAAGGAGACCAAAAGCTCACGCGTCCGATCTGCAGGCAAACAAATTTTCAAAGACCTAATAGGGTTATGAAACCCCGGCATTCTTGAATGCCGTCGTTACTCTAAGGGCTCCGCAGCCAAGACCAGGCTGCTGCGCCCTCGCCAACTGCTCGCGCTCATCCGGCACTCGCATTTGGCTCACCCGCGTTCTTTTGCGGTTGCTCTTAACTGGCAACCTGTCCCGGCGTGCCGTGGACCGGCAACTGGTAGCTGGCAACTGCTTTCGAAACTTGAAACTCGAAACCTGAAACTGTTTTACCAACCGCTTCTCCATGATGACCCGCAGTGTCCAGGAAATCAAGGTTTTGATATCAGATTGGTACCATACGGCGGTCAAATCGCGAATCCAGAAACCGTTTGTACAAGGGAAAATAAAATCCCCACTCGCTCTGGCCGGGCGAATGGGCGCCCAGAGTATCTGGACTATGCAATTCTGCGCGCCAGTTCCGCGAGCGATGGGATATAGATGGGGAATGGCATGTAGTCATGCCATCCAACCAAGAGGGAGAAGACGATATGAATTGCGGGCGCCATACAAACGGCCATGGGCACGTAGCGCGTGATCTCCTGTCGCGACATGTGCAGCCACAGCGGGGGCAAGACAAATGTAGTCAGCGCCGGAACACCGTAGTAGATCGCCCATGACAGATCTGGAAAGAAGTGGTGAGAGTACCACGCGAAGGTCATCCCTGCGGGGACGACGACGGTCGCCAACATCAAGAGAGACAAGCGACGAGGCTTCGCGCTCCTGCTGTGAAGCACCCACAGAAGCACGGCAAGAAATAGAACAAATCCCGCCGCCATGAAGACGATAAATCGCTGCAGATCAGGCATAGCTGGTATTACGCAATACCGTCGCCGTTTGTTCCGTGCTTTCCAGTTTGAACGGAATGGTTGCCCGTGTGGTCAAAAATCTCATCTGCATCCCCAAAGGTGCTGAAGGGACGTGATTTGCCCTATATGTAGGTCCCTGGTCAAGATGTACTCACCGCACGCTTACCGAAGAAGAATATGTTTTGTTTTTGAAGAAGAACAGCATGGAATATGACGAACGCTTCGTATTTGGATAAAGAGCGAGCGTCGTCCCTACGGGACTCGGATCATTTCGGCATTCCTACCCAGCGCTGGAAGCGCTGGGCTATAATACGTCGCCCCGTTGGGGCTTGGCTTCCCGGCGATGACAACTGAGTAATCATGAAACAACTGTTTGGGTCGGGCCACCCACCCGTTTCATAATGGAATAAATCCCAGAATGGAACTGTTAAGTTCGAAGCCCGCAAGCACCCTTTCTGGACCATCTGCCTTGCAGCGAGACGTACCAAACATGTACAGTGAGTTTCCCCAGCTACCACCGTTCTACTTTCAATGCACATAACCGCCAATACGCTAGACGACCTGCTTCGGCGGGTAATCAACAAAATTCTCAAGAGCGGAAATGCTACCGAGCCGAGTCGCGGCAAGACGAACGAACTGATCGGAGTCTTGCTTGAAATCACCGATCCTCGTGCGCGTCTCAGCCGAACGGAGGGACGAAGCCTCCTTTTTGGTGGCCTTGGTGAACTCTTGTGGTATTTGGCAGGAAGTAAGCAACTTAGCTTCATCCGCTATTACTTGCCCCGGTATTCCGAGGAATCGGATGATGGACGTACGGTTCATGGCGCGTATGGTCCTCGGTTTTTCAAAATGCGTGGTATCAATCAAATCCAGAATGTTCTCGACTTGCTAAAAAACAGGCCAGCCTCACGCCGTGCCGTAATTCAATTGTTTGATGCGACGGATATTGAGGATATTGCACATGAACACAAAAATATTCCGTGCACGTGCACGCTTCAATTCATGGTTCGTCACGGTCGTCTGCACATGTTCACCAGCATGCGCTCGAACGACGTATTCCTCGGCCTGCCCCACGATTTATTCACTTTCACGATGTTGCAGGAGATTATTGCCCGTACGCTCGGGGTCGAACTTGGAAAATACAAACATGCAGTTGGGAGTCTCCACATTTACGAAAAAGACAGAGGGAAGGCTGAACAATTTCTGAAAGAGGGGTGGCAGGCCTCGGTACTTATGCCGTCAATGCCGCTCGAAGACCCCTGGAAGTCTATCCGCAAGGTACTAAAGGCCGAGAGGGCTGTTCGTCATAACCGAGGGATCAACATTGGCAGACTCGGTCTTGAAGCTTATTGGGAAGACATCG
Source organism: Terriglobales bacterium (assembly GCA_035487355.1). Lineage (NCBI taxonomy): Bacteria > Pseudomonadati > Acidobacteriota > Terriglobia > Terriglobales > Terriglobales bacterium. Next base: position 49,360 of record DATHMF010000098.1, read on the forward strand.
TGCGCCTTCTGCAAATCTATTCGTACGCTAAGAAGGCGAATGCTGACAAGATCGCTCGACTAAAAAAAATGATGTCGAGTCGCATTTACGACGTTTACATTGAAAAAAAGAAACAAAAGGCTACTCTACAAAGAGTCAAAAGGACCAAGCCGATACAGGAGCAGCTGTTCTGAAGCAGTTAACTTCGCGGATGCTCTCAGAGAATCTCGATACTGTATGCACTATAAAGTGCGATGCTTTTTCAAGTGCCTATAGGGATTATGAATGAACGCGACACTATCAACATTAATTAAACGCCTGTATGAAACCAGGCTTTCGAAAACAAACGTCATACCTTGGAGCTGCCCGGTTCCATCCTTCGGGGATGTGTCCAGCGCAAGAGTTGCAACCCTTGGCCTCAATCCTAGTAACCGCGAATTTGTTGATCGCTCTGGCAACGAACTCGTTGGCCCATTTCGCCGATTTCACACTCTCGGCTCGCTCGGTCTGGCTCGCTGGTCTGAGGTCAAGGTGCAGCACTTGCGACAAATATGGGATTCGTGCCGAAACTATTTTTCGAGGAACCCTTATGATCTTTGGTTTAGGCAACTAGATCACTTAATCGGAGAAACGGAGGCGTCCTACTACGATGCTTCGGGTGGTGCTTGTCATCTTGACTTGATTCCCTACGCGACTGAATGCAAATGGACGAGCCTCAGTCATCGGCAGCGTTCACTCCTCATTTCCGTGGCTGGCGACAGTTTGGCCCTGCTATTGCGAGAGTCTCCGGTTCGATTGTTGATCCTTAACGGCAGTTCGGTGGTCAGGAACTTTGAGAAGATTGCAGAGGTCCGTCTTGAAAAAAAGGTGATGAATGGCTGGATGCTTCCACGTCGTTCGAGGTCCAATGTCACCGGAATCGCGTATAACGGGGTTGTCCGTTATGTTTCTGGCATCAAGCTCAAGCATGACGTTTTGGTGATTGGATTTAATCATAATATTCAAAGTAGCTTCGGAGTTACGCGAGAAGTCAGAACTTCGATTCGCCATTGGATCGGGAGAATAGCAGATGGGGTGTGTTGGTGAGGCCCAAAGATGTGAAGCTGGCCCAGCAACTTGAAGCTGGCTTGAGTTCGTTCGATTCGCAATCCCGTGCTCTTCCGGGAATCAAAAGTCGCGCGAATCGTACAGCTTTCGTTGAACAGCTGGTGGAGAGTATTCGACGGATCAAGTACATTTCCGTGATAAGGAGTCGAAAACTCAGCAGCTCTCGTGCAGATCCCTCGAGTGACATTTTTGATCCCATTATGGCCGCAGTGCTCCGCATGCGCGAAGGACAGATCGATGAGGCATTCTGGTTTGTGTTCTTATTTGTGCATTTCGGTAAGCATCAACGAGACGGTTGGCGGCTAGTCCGGGATGTCTATGGTCGTTTGGGCAGGGGAGCTCCTTGGGATTGGACGAGAACCAGCGCTCATCCCGAGCGCTTTCGAAAATGGCTGGCAAACTACCAAGCGCACTTAAAGCGGGCAGGTATCACTTGCCATTTTGGTAATCATAGGAAGTACCAGAGTCTTGACGCGAACAAGTCTGCCGGAACGGGTGCGGCCTTTGAAAGTTATGTAGAGTGGGTCGATCCTCCTCGCACTCACCAGATGCTCTTTCAAGAGGTATACAAAAAATGCGATGGTGACCCAAAGGCGACATTTGATTACCTCTACCGGTCTATGAATGACGTGGTGTCTTTCGGTCGAATGGCGAAGTTTGATTACCTAACGATGGTAGGTAAGTTAGGCCTTGCTCCAATTGAGCCTGGTTCCACCTATATGCAAGGCGCAACTGGCCCGGTTTCCGGTGCACGGCTATTGTTCGGTGGGAATAAAAACGCGCCTCTCAAACACGAGGTGCTTGAGACATGGCTAGGGCAGCTCGGGGCCCGCTTGAATGTTGGCATGCAAGTGCTGGAAGATGCTCTATGCAACTGGCAAAAAAGTCCCTCGCTGTTCAAACCATTCCGTGGCTGAACAAATAACCGAATCACTACTCCCAGCTGAACCGCACCTTAAGATGATCAAGCTGATTTCGTCTCGCTCGTCCAAGGTGCTGGAGTTGCCCCAGAATGATGCCGGGAGATACTCCTATCATTCTCGCAAAGTTCCGTATGTCATGTCGGTCGACAGGAAGGTGCTCAAGCTTGTCTTGGAATTCGGAAGGTACAAGGACGTGAGCGGCGAACTCATTGGCTTCATCCTCTTCGACGGAGGACACCTTTTCGCCTTCTAAGAACAACGCTTTTTTGCTGTGTAGCAGTAGATGGGCAGCTTCATGAAAGAATGTGAACCAAAAGTGATCATCTGAAAGATACCGAAAACTTAGAAGCAAGAGTGCCTTCTTTTCTGACAGAAAGCGTGTAGCACCACTCGCACGACAGCCCTCAGGGGCCCGGACAATAACAACGGCAACCCCGTGCTCGGCACAACATCGAGTGAGTTCAGGAATGAATAATCTTGGGTCACGTTTTCGGGTCAGCGGCCGAATTTCTGATAACGCCCTCTGGAAGCCCGCAGTGTGCCAGGGCTTGCAATCGATCGCGGCACTCTCAATTTCACCCTGACGCATCCAAGCAGCCAAAGCACCCGGCTGTGAATGGAAAGTGGGGGATGTTCGGAATGCGGCCATTTCAAGTAAGTTGTGATACGTGGCACGCCAAGCTTGTACATCTGCTACGCCGAAGAAACGCAGACATGCTGTTACAGGATCGCTTACCGAAAGATCTGGGGCGAGCCATCCATATCGACGCATGTCTTTCAGCGGAAGCTCGCTAAGCCAACTTTCCTGTCCTGTGAACTTCACTTTGTTCTGTGCGTGTGCAACAGTTCCGCTATATTGAGCTTCGCGAGCTATCCAAAAGTCAGCTGTCGCCCCGAGAACAAGCTCCAGCCTGCACGCCGTCTCGAACGAGATAGTCGTGCGCCCTTTAAGCAATTCGCTCACTTGTTTGGCCGAATACCCCATTCTCTGTGCAAATTCGGTTGAGGAACAAGATCGCTCCTCAAGAATGTCGGCCATGGTTTCGCCAGGGCACGAAACCCAGTCGGGCTTAAAAGGATTCTCAGCCATGAGAGTTTCCAATGGACAATATCTTCACGCGACTCACTTTTGACCAATCCACGTAGCCGTCCTCCGTGCGTGGAATACTATTGTGATTTACACGAAATACGAGACGAACACCGTCACACAGGTCAACCGCGATCTTGTGACCGCGATTTCCTCCTAATTTTTGAGGCCGCCCGGCCACAAGATCTTTAGCGGAGCTAGCAGCGTGAATATCCGCGAGTCGTCGTTTCAGTTTTTCAGCTACTTTTGCTCCCAAGGATCGTTTCGCCGTGTCCTCGCTCTCACAGAGTTGGCGGAGCGACTTTGTGGCGAATGCGATTTCCAAGGCTTACGACCAGATGGTGCGAATGTATCGCTATATATTGTGCATGTCAAGAACTGAGTACCAATAGAATGTGTTCACAATTGTAACAGTTTGCAGGAGCGGGGAAATGAACCCATCACTAGTCCTCAGGAAAACGATTTAACGTTTTTCAAAAATCCGCGTGAATCCGTGAAATCCGCGGTAGGCTTTTGTTTTAATTGCCGAGCGCTCTCAGTTGCGCTTTGTGATAGTTCTGGCCAGGATGCTGACTTCGCCCCAGGGAGAGACCTTGGCGATCTGCTCGTTCCTGGCGTCATAGACGTAAAGGTTTCCCTCGGCATCGGTGGCGAGGGATTCGAAGGTGGGGTTGTGGTTGTTCTTGATGAGGTTGCCGCGATATCCCACGCCGTTATAGTCAACCCAGGTGTTGATGAAGCCCTGGGGGATCACCTTGCGCACCCGGTCGGTTATGGTATCGGCGATGTAGACGCCGCCGGCCGAATCCACAGCTACAGCCGTGGCGGAGCCTATGGAAGCCAGCAAGGCGGGGATTCCTTCGGCCCAGGAGCCATTCTCAGCTCCGGCAATGGTGGTGATGGTGCCGTCGGGCAGCACCTGGCGAATGCGCTGGTTGCCGCTGTCGGCGATATACAGGTTACCGCCCGAATCCACGGCGACGCCGAGCGGCCCATTCAAAGCGGCTGCAGTGGCCGGGCCGCCATCGCCGGAAAAGCCATAGGTGCCGGTGCCGGCTACGGTTGTGACCTGGCCGTTCGATATCCTTTCCACGCGAGCGCCTGCATCGTCGGCAATATAGATGT
>DATHMF010000099.1 GCA_035487355.1 Terriglobales bacterium
GCGGGCAAGACCAGCACCATCCGCATGATGATCGGCATCACCCTGCCGGATTCGGGCGAGGTGCGGTTGTTCGGCGAATTGTTTTGCCGCAAGCACCTGCAGCGCGTGGGCTATTTGCCGGAAGAGCGTGGCTTATATAAGAAGATGAAGGTGCTCGAGCATCTTGTCCTGCTGGGAAGGTTGCATGGGCTCAGTGCTGCTGAGTCTTCCCGGCGTGCGCATCACTGGTGTGAGCGTCTGGAGATCGCGGAAAAATTACAGAAGAAAGTGGAAGAGCTTTCCAAGGGCATGCAGCAGAAGATCCAGTTTATTGCCGCGCTGCTGCACGATCCTGATTTCATCATCATGGATGAGCCCTTCGGCGGCCTCGATCCCGTGAACACGGTGTTGTTGAAAGACGTCTTGCTGGAGATGAAGCACGCCGGCAAAACCATTTTGTTTTCCACGCACCAGATGGAACAAGTGGAGCGATTGTGCGATGCCATCACCCTGATTAATGGCGGCAAGGCCGTGCTGCAAGGCGATCTCAAGAAGATCAAATCAAGCTACGGCCGCAACAACGTGCAGATTCAGTATGAAGGCAATGGCGACTTCCTGCAGCACTCTGCGCTGGTAGAGGCCTATAACAATTTCGGGAATTATGTGGAGGTCCGCCTCGCGCCCGGCGCCGATGCCCAGGAGTTGCTGCGCTCTGTGGCGGCGCATTCCCGGGTGAGCCGATTTGAATTAGTCGAGCCTTCGCTGGAAGAGATCTTTATTGACGTGGTGGGAAAGAGCAATGCCTGAAACCCTGCGCAATATCGCACTCATTGTTCGCCGTGAGTACCTGCAACGTCTCCGCACCAAGGCCTTCTGGGTCATGACGTTTCTCATTCCTGCGATGATGGCCGGGTTCACGCTGCTGCCCACCAAGTTGATGACCATGAAGGTCGGCGGCATGAAGCGGATCACGGTTGTCTCCGACGATCCACAGTTGGTCGAGGGATTCAAGGAGCAGTTCACGCGGAAGGGTAGCGGTAACAGCGAGCAATATTTAATAGAGACCGATTCCAGTGCGACCGATGCCGAACAGCAGTGGTTAAAAAAAGAAGTTGAAAGCAAGAAACTTGACGGCTTCCTATGGCTTACAAAAGATGCGGTGGCTGGCGCCAAAGTTAATTTCTACACTCAATCGGTGGCTGATTTTGAAGTCCAGGAGCGCCTGAGTCGGGCGCTGTTCCGCACCGTCGTACGCCAGCGCATTCTCGACAGCGGCGTAAGCCACGTTGACCTGGATAGCGTGCTGAAGCAGGTGCAAGTGGATGCAGTTCCGGTCGAGGCGGGCAAATCCACGGGCATCGTGCTGTTTTTAACCACCCTGCTGCTGGTTATGGTCCTTTATATGACGGTCATCGTGCACGGGGTTGCGGTGATGCGCTCGGTGCTGGAAGAAAAAACCTCGCGTGTGATGGAAGTGATGCTGGCCACGGTCACACCCAAAGAGCTGATGGCCGGCAAGATGATCGGCGTGGGGGCGGTGGGGTTGACCCAAATCGCAGTCTGGGCGATTGCCGCCGCTGTCTTCGGCGGTATCGGCATGGTTGCATTCAATCTTGCGGAGGGAAGTGTACATCTTTCACCGGTCAAGGGCATTTACTTCACTATTTTCTACGTGCTCGGGTTCATGCTATACAGCTCAATCTCGGCCGCCGTCGGGGCCATGGTGAACTCTGAAGAAGAGGCGCAGCAGCTCAGCTTTGTGGTGGTGATGCCCATCGTCATGGCTGTCATGTTCATGATGTTCATCTTTCGGGCGCCCAGCGCGCCGCTTTCGGTGGTTCTTTCGCTGGTGCCATTTTTTGCTCCCATCCTCATGTTTCTGCGGATCATGGTCGAGCAGCCGCCTTTCTGGCAGATTGCGCTTTGCCTTGCCTTGATGATCGCCACAATCTACGTGACCCTGAGCATATGCGCGCGCATTTATCGGGTCGGTATTCTCATGTACGGCAAGCGGCCGACGCTGTCCGAGATCATAAAATGGGTGAAATACGCTTGAAGATGGCGGCGTGTGTGTGATGACCAAAAACTGTCAGCGCGCAGCCACGCCTGATAATCTTGGTTGAGAACATCTAACGTGGCCACCCAATCCACAGCCGTTGCCGGCGAGAGCAGCGACCGAAAATTCACACTACGCCAGCGCTTCTTGCTCTGGCTGATCAGTTGGTGCGGATATCTGGCAATCCGTCTGATCTGTCCCACGCTGCGCTACCACGTTTCTTTTGAGGAAGGCGCAATTTCACAGGAAGGCGTTTTCCCCGGGATTTATGTCTTCTGGCACCGCTGCGTTTTTCCCGCCGGCTACCGTTATCGCAATCGAGATATTACTGTTATGACCAGCCGCAGCTTCGATGGCGAATATATTGCGCGCATCATTGAGAAGCTGGGCTTTCGCGCGGTGCGCGGCTCCAGCACTCGCGGAGGCGCAGCCGGTCTGCTGGCCATGCACTCGGAACTCCGGGCAGGGCGCGGCGTGGCCTTTACGATTGATGGCCCGCGCGGCCCGCGCTATGTAGCCAAACCCGGTCCGGTACTTCTGGCGCGTAACACCCAACTGCCCCTGACTGCTTTTTATCTGGCAGTGGAACGTGCATGGGTGCTGAAGACATGGGATGCATTCGTGCTTCCCAAACCTTTTTCCCGGGTAGAAGTGCGAATAAGCAAGATCATCCAGGTGCCGCCTGATGCTTCTCTCGATGAATATCAGGCCGTAATGCAATCCACACTGGAACGCATCACGGAGTACGCGGAAAATCAGGTCGCCGGCGGAAAGAAATGATACCCGCCATCGAATTGGCGCTCTTCAATCAAGTCATTCTGAGAACTAAGAACTAGCAAAATGCTTGTCTCTGACTTCAACTATCATTTGCCGGAAGAGCTCATCGCGCAGCAGCCCCTGGCTGACCGGGCGGCCTCGCGCATGTTACATCTGCAGCGCACGTCCGGTGAGTGGCACGACCGCAGCTTTCGTAAACTCCCCGACTTGCTACGTCCCACGGATTTGCTGGTCTTCAACAACACCAGGGTTTTCCCCGCGCGGCTCTACGGACATCGCGCCGGAGTGCACGCGCAACCGGTAAGCCCGCGCAATCCGGCGTCGAAAGAATTTCTGCAAGGAAAAGTCGAAGTACTGCTCACCCGGCAGATTTCGCCGGATTCGCTCTGGGAGTGGCAGGCGCTGGTCAGGCCAGGAAGAAAAATTGGCGTAGGCGAGAAGATCAGCTTCGGCGAATCGCTTGAAGCCGAAGTAATTGCCCGTGGCGAGTTCGGCGAAAGGACTCTGCGGTTTGCAGCAGTGCCGAATTTTTTTGAGTTGCTGGAAAAAATCGGCCACATACCGCTACCGCCTTACATCTCCCGCACCGATGATGCGGCAGACCGCGAGCGCTACCAGACGGTCTATGCCCGCGAGCGGGGCTCGGTCGCCGCTCCGACCGCTGGATTGCACTTCACACCTGAGATAGTTGCGCACCTGCACGCCCGTGGCATTGAAACCGCCGAGATCACATTGCATGTAGGCTTGGGAACATTTCAGCCTATCCATGCTGAGCGTGTAGAAGACCATACGATGCACCGCGAAAGATTTGTCATCTCGTCCGACGCTTCACAAAAAATTAATGCCGCGCTTGCCGCCGGAAGACGCATTGTGGCCGTAGGCACCACAACCGTACGGACATTGGAATATTGCGCCTCTCAAGTTTCATCGGATCAGCCACTGCGCATTGAACATCGTTCTGGAGAAGCGGAATTGTTCATCTATCCCGGATTCCAGTTTCGCGTGGTAGGAGCGTTGTTGACTAACTTCCATCTGCCGCAATCCACGCTGCTCATGCTGGTGAGCGCATTCGCAACCCGTGAGCTTACGCTGGCAGCCTATGAGCATGCTGTGAAGCAACATTACCGCTTCTTTTCTTATGGTGACTGCATGCTGATTGAATAAATTGAGTCATTGAGTCATCAGGTGATTGTGTCATTGTCTCTCACGACGCGCCCAGCCTAGTTGCCCTAATGTTTCGAGGGTTAAACAATGACCCAATGGTTCGATGGCCCAATCACCCAATCCCCTCGCTCCTGTTAGACTTTTATCTTGCCTGTGACTCCCTCAGCCCCATCGATCGCAACTAAGCCCAAGCCCCGCGTCTTTCTGATTGACGCCATGTCGTTCATCTTCCGCGCCTATCATGCCATGTCGCGGCAGCGGCCCATGTCCACCAAGACCGGCGTTCCCACGGCGGCGGTCTATGTCTTCGTTAATATGCTGCGTAAATTACGCGCTGATTTTACGCCGGAGTATCTTGCCGCTGTCTTCGATGTAGCCGCCCCGACGTTTCGCGATGAAAAGGGGGATGCGGTGGCCTCCATCAGCAAATTCGACATCAAAACCCAGACCTTTAAAGAAGAAGCCTATGGAGGTTACAAGGCCAACCGTGCCGCGATGCCACCTGACTTGGCGCAGCAGGTGCCGTATATTCGCCGTGCACTCGAAGCCTATCGTATTCCCATTCTGGAGCAGTCGGGTTTCGAGGCGGATGATGTCATCGGAACCTTGGCGCGAAAGGCCGCTGCGGAGAGCCATCCGGTTTTTGTCGTTTCCAGTGACAAAGACATGTTGCAGCTCGTCAATGAAAAGGTCAGCGTACTCAATCCGCCCAAAGACAATCTGATCTGCGATGCGGCCAAGGTGGAGGAAATTCTAGGTGTGCGTCCTGACCAGGTAGTTGATGTTATGGCCCTGCGCGGCGACGCGATTGATAACATCCCGGGAGCGCCCGGAATCGGCGACAAAGGTTCGGTAGATATTATCCGCCGCTTTGGAACCCTGGAAAACGCTCTCGACCACGCTGCCGAAGTTGAGAAAAAGACTTATCGTGAGTCGCTGCTGAATCATCGCGAACAGATTCTCTATAGCAAAGATCAGGTGACCATTGACGGCAACGTGCCCATCGAGCTGAATCTTGAAGCCATGGCCGCGCGCGAGCCCGATGCCGAAGCCTGCCGCAAACTGTTTACCGAATTAGAATTTACAACCTTGCTGGCAGAAGTGGCAGCGCCCACGGCAGATTGGGGCGTTACACATTACGAGAAAACCGATTCTGCCGATCAAGTGGAAAAACTCCTGAAGAAATCGAAAAAAGGGACTCTGCTCGGGGTTGCACTGCAAGAACCCGAAGCGGAAGATACCGAAGAAGAAAAAGAAGACGAGCCGAGTGAGCCGGAAGAAAACGGACAACTTTTATTTGGTCCTCCGTCAACGGCCTCAGATGCGATTACGCCTCCCTCGATGATTGCGATCTCCGTGCAACCCGGCGAGGCGCTGGCCATCAAGCTCGACTCTAATCCAGCAATGAAGGTGCTTTCTGCTGTACTGAAAGATTCCGCTATTCCCAAGGCGATCCATGATTCCAAGGCTGCCATGCGCTTGCTGATGTCTTCGGGAAGCGAGTTGGCGGGTGTGAGTGATGATCCCCAGCTTTACTCTTATCTGCTGAATCCTACGTCTTCTTCTCACGGCCTGGCTGAGATAAGTCTGCGTCGATTCAGCCACAAACTCTCAGCAGACATTGCTGAAGCCGCCGATGTGACCGCGCGCCTGGCCTCTGATCTGCGCCGTGAGGTTGAACACGCTGGGTTGATGAAGGTTTACCAGGAGATGGACCTGCCGCTTGTGCCGGTGCTGGCGCGCATGGAAGAAGCTGGCGTCAAGATTGATAGTGGTGTGCTGGGGCAAATGTCATCGCGTCTGGAGCGGGAGTGCGATGCCAAGGCAAAACAAATCCATGAGTTGGCGGGCGTCGAGTTCAACATCAATTCGCCGAAGAAACTCGCAGACATTTTATTCAACAGACTCAACTTGCCCAAACCGGTCAAGTACGGCAAAGGGAAAACCGTCTCCACGGCGGTAGACGTGCTGGAAGAACTCGCTCTCACACATGAGATGCCGAAGTTGGTGCTGGAATATCGGCAGCTCTCAAAGCTGAAGTCCACGTACGTGGATGCGCTTCCGGTGCTGCTGCATCCCGCCACGGGCCGTTTACACACAACTTTCAATCAAACCGGCACAGCAACCGGCAGACTTTCTTCCACCAATCCGAACCTACAGAATATTCCCATTCGCACCGAGTTGGGGCGCGAGATCCGCGCCGCGTTTATCGCTGAAGAAGGCAACCTGCTTTTAGCGGCGGATTACTCGCAGATCGAATTGCGCCTGCTGGCGCATTTTTCTGAAGACGATTTGCTGGTTGAGGCATTTCGCCGGGGCGATGACATCCACGCGCTTACAGCGTCACAAGTGTTCGGCGTGCCTCCTATGCTGATTGATGCCGAGCACCGGCGCCGCGCCAAGGCAGTGAACTTCGGCATTGTCTACGGACTTTCGCCCTTCGGCCTGGCGCAGCAGCTTGGCATTGAGCAGCGCGACGCAAAAAGATTTATTGATGCTTATTTTGAAAAATATAAAGGCGTGCGTAAGTTCATTGATGCCACGTTAGAGCAGGCCCGCCGCGACCAGTCTGTAAAAACGCTGTTTGGCCGGGTGCGGCCTATTCCCGATATCCTCAGCAAGAATCCCAATATGCGCGGCTTCGCCGAGCGCACCGCTGTGAATACGCCCTTGCAGGGGACCGCCGCTGACCTGATCAAGATTGCCATGATCCGCATTGACGGCGAGCTCTGGAAGCGCAAATTGAAATCTAGAATGACATTGCAGGTCCATGACGAGCTTGTCTTCGAAGTTCCTGAAACGGAAGTGGAAATTATGCGGAGCATGGTGAAAGAGCTGATGGAAGGCGTCCATCATTTGCACGTGCCACTGCTGGTCGAAGTGGGCGTAGGCAGGAATTGGCGGGACATGAAATAAAGTATCAGGTAAAAAAACATTTGTCCCGTTCCCAATGTGGACTATCTCGGCGGATCTGAAGAACGCTCTTCCATAACCTCCCGCAGAAGCCGATCATGACGGATTCGTTCGATTCGTCTTGCGCGCAGAGGCCCTTTGAGGAAAGCCCGATAAAAAACCCAGAGAGGCCAGGCAAAACTCAACGCGAGCAGCGCCAGCAGCACCAATTGCAGAAGCATCATGGTGTCAAAGATTGTGGCCTTCATGATGAATTCCGGCGCTATCAGCAGGCAGATGGCCATGAAGATAAAAAATATTTCTCGCAACTTCGGCTTTGGCCATTTGAAATGAGCGGGCATCACACCCCCAGGGTGGTCTGCAGCGCGGTTGCAATTGCTTCGGTCCACTCTTTCGTCTTCTCTTCCGATTCGGCTTCCACCATCACACGCGCCAGGGACTCGGTGCCGGAGTAGCGCACCACCACGCGGCCGTTGCCTTTCAGATCGCTTTCCGCCCGTGCGATGGTTTGGGCAACGTTCGGAATTTCGGAAAAAGGCTTTTTCTCGCGCACACGTACGTTCTTGATGATCTGGGGAAAAACTTTGAGGTCGGCGACCAATTCAGCCAGCGATTTGCCGCTCTCGCTGATGATCTCAAGCACGCGCAAGGCGGTCAACAATCCATCGCCGGTGGTGGCGTCACCATCGCGGAAGATGATATGGCCTGATTGTTCTCCGCCGAGCGTAGCGCCGCTCTTGAGCATCTCTTCCAGTACATATTTGTCGCCCACCGGTGCGCGCAACATCTGGATACCTGAGCGTTGCAGAGCGATCTCCAGTCCCATATTCGACATGGTAGTAGCGACAACCACATTGCCAACGAGCTTGCCTTGGGATTGCATATGACGCGCTACCAGCAGAAGCACGGCATCGCCGTTGACTACGTTGCCATGATCATCGGCAAACAGGGCGCGGTCGGCGTCACCATCAAAGGTAACTCCCAGCTCAGCGCGTTGCAGGGCGACCTCGCGCGCCACCAGTTCAGGATGCAAAGCGCCACAGTTTTCGTTGATGTTGCGGCCATCGGGCGAGTGATGAATGAATATTGCATCGCACCCGACCGCCTGAAAAACCTCGGCCGCAATTTCGCTGGCAGCGCCGTTGGCACAGTCGAAGACCACCTTCATGCGCTTCATCTTCTCATGCATTTTCTGGTTCATTCGGCGAAGGTTGACTTGTTGCTTCAACCAATCCACGTAGGACTTATGCAATGCTGCAACGCTTTCCAGGTGAGGGGTAGCCTGTGTAGCGGAACTTGGTTTTTCAACCAGCGCAAAGATTTCGCGCTCGATCTCAAGCTCGGCGTTATCTGTAAGTTTGTAGCCATCGTGTCCGAAGATTTTGATGCCGTTATCGGTCCAGGGATTATGCGAAGCTGAAATCACAATACCCGCGTCGAAATCCTGCGTGCGGGCCAAAAAAGCCACTCCCGGAGTCGTAATCACGCCGGCATTTTTCACAACGACTCCAAGGTGGCCAAGTCCTGCGGCAACGCATTCGGCGATCCAATAGCTCGATTCGCGCGTGTCTTCGCCGATAACCACCTGCGCCTGTTTATTCTTTTGCAGAAGAAAATGGCCCAGGGCCTCGCCGATAATGGTCGTGGTTTCACGATCGAGAGGGAAGTGCTCCGCAACTCCGCGGATGCCGTCAGTGCCAAAAAGTTTTCGCTTATCAGTGCTCATGTTCAAGAGGAATGAAGAAACTCATTGTAATAGATAGAGGCATCTGGGCTGTGACGTGATTCGAGTGTGTCCAAACTGTATCGGTTTAATGCGAGCAAACACGCTTCTGCGACTGTCGGCGTCATCATTTCTTCACCACCGCCCCAAAGGTTCCTTTGGCAACGCGCGCCGTGATTTCGTCCCCTGATTTTACTTGCGCCGGGTCTTTGACCAGTTTGCCCGAAACATCAAACACCAATGCATAGCCACGTTCAAGAATTTTCACGGGGGAGAGAGACTCCAGATGGGCCGACGCTTCCCCCAGCCGTGCAGCGCGGCGCAAAAGCAGGTTTTGCATGGCGGCGCGCAGCGTTCCGCCACGCGCATCAATTTCACGGCGCATGCCGCTGAGCACGCGGCGCAAATCAAAGTGCCGTAGGCGTGTAGCTGCAACTTCCAGGCGGCGGCGTTTCCGCAACGAATTGGATTCATACGCCCGGCCCAGGCGGTAGATAAGATCATCGAGCCGCTGCTGCCGTCGAGTGATGGCGTCCCGGATGGTTGCCATCGCCCCGTGCTGCGCCAAATCATTCAGAGCCTGTCGAGCCAGCATGAACTGATAGCGTACTGCCCGGCTTAGCCTCTGCCGCAGGCTGGCGATAGAGTCTTCCAGTTCGTTGCGCGATTGGATAACCAGTTCGGCCGCGGCCGACGGAGTAGGCGCGCGCAGATCGGCAACAAAGTCGGCAATCGTGAAATCGGTTTCATGGCCGATGGCGGAGATGACCGGCAACCGCGAATCGGCAATCGCGCGCGCCAGGGCTTCGTCGTTAAATGCAGCCAGGTCTTCCATCGAGCCGCCGCCGCGCGCGAGGATGATTACATCTATATCTTTGGCGCGGTTGAAATATTTGATTCCAGCACCGACTTCTACTGCTGCGGCCTCCCCTTGCACCTGTGCGGGATAGATGATCACGTTCACGCCCGCATGACGCCGTCGCAGAATATTCAGGATGTCCTGGATCGCCGCTCCGCGCGGCGAGGTCACAATGCCGATCCGCTTGGGCAACGCAGGGATTTGCTTTTTGCGTTCTTGATCGAACAGACCCTCAGCCTGCAGCTTGGCTTTGAGTTGTTCAAAGGCGACTTGCAGCGCTCCGGCACCTTTGGGTTCCAGATATTCAGCAGAGAGTTGCAGCTCGCCGCGGGCTTCGTAGATGGTGACACGTCCGCGGGCGAGGACCTGCAGGCCGTTTTCCGGACGAAAGCGCAGCAACCTCGCCTGCGTTCGGAACATGACCACGCGCAACTGGGCGTCATCATCTTTTAATGTGAAATAAAGATGGCCCGACTCCGCCGGACGGAAGTTAGAAATCTCGCCTTCTACCCAGATGTCTCCGTACTCGCGCTCCACCTGAGTGCGCACGCTCGACATTATCGTGCGTGGAGTCCAGACGCGCCTTGTCGCCGCCGGCGACTGGAAGGTGAAACCAAGCTGTCCTGCCTCTGCCATTGGAACTAAGTTTATATGTTTTGCGAGGCGATGACGTAAAGACGATGTGCGCTGATCATTTTTTCCAGCGGCCAATGATCAACAGCAGCAACGAAAGCAGGATGCTGAGCAAGATCGAGGTCCCCAGAGGAAAATAGACGACTACATTTTTCCCGTGGTAGGTGATGTCACCGGGCAGCCGGCCCAGGGGGAGATGGAAACGTCCGGCCAGGATCAAGATCAGGCCGATGATTGCGAGAAAGGCCCCCGCGAGCAACAGCAGTTTTCCCAGCTCCGACACAATATCTATATTTTATAGTCTTAACCCTCGGCTGTGCTTATAGGTCGCCAGGCTTCTATTTTGCAATTACTTAGATAAGAAAACTCTTTTACGTTAAAGAGCCGGTGCCCCTGCGCATTTTTTTTCTGATCCGTGAAACATTTTCCAGTTTCCTCTCATTAGAGTGTGAGACGAAAAAAAGCAAATTTACGGAAACAAAAATCTTTCATTTGTCTTTGAGTATTGGGCACGTCTCTGCTTTCCCGGGCTTATTCGGCCGGGTGGATGGCGTTGAATTTTGTTCCATTGGCTAAGGAGATGATATGAAAAAGGCTGGCATATCGGTTGGAACGATCATAGGCGCATTCTTATTGGCTTTGGTTGTACTTCCCTTGGGTTGGGGACAGTTTCCGGATATCCCCGATAAAGGCTTTCGGCCGTTTGGCTCCTACCAACTATCCGACATTGACTCGGTGAACCTGGCCACCGGCAACCTGGTGTTGCATATTCCTATTGTCTCGTATCCGCAGCGGGGAAATGTGCCTTCGTTGTCGTTATCTGTGCGTTACAACAATCCGCGCTGGGCGGTAAGGTTCCAGTACGGCGGCGTGCAGCAATATACCGGAGCGGATATTTGGTGGGCCAGGTGGGGCGATGACGGCGCGGGGACTGAGATCGTGCGCGACAATGCTTATTCCATGGCGGACTATCAATACAACATATACGTTATCGATCCTTTTGTTGGAGCGGCTGTGCTCCACGCCGTGGATAGCATGGGCGCTCACCATGTGCTGGAGAACACCGCCGGCGACCCCAACGTGGGCTTCGGCAGCGCCATGGAATCCATCGACGGCACCGGCCTCAGGGCGGAAGGTACTAACTCTCTCAGCCCGACCATCATCGACGGAAACGGCGTCCGGCATATGATTCCCAGCATCCACTATGTGGATCATCCTTTTCCTCCCGACAACGCGGGCAATGAAGATCAATGGGCCTACCAGATTGCGACCGATAACAGTTTCGGGGAGAGCACGGAGGATGCGAACGGAAACAAAATCACAGCCCTTCCGGGGCAGGGGTGGACGGATACGATGGGCCGGTTTATTCCTGCGCCCAACCAATCGAGAACAGGCTGCGAGACTTTAAATTTTCCTGGACCCAATGGCGGGGCGTCCCCAATTACATTTTGCTACGGCGGAGTCACCGTTCGATCCAGTTTTGGGTTAACCAATGTAGCTGACGACAATTTCCATAACTTTGGCTATGCGCTCTTGCAACTCATCTCAAGCATAACGCTTGCCAACGGCACAAGCTGGCAATTTCACTACAACAATTTTGGCTTTCTCACCTCCATCACCCTGCCCAGCGGCGGCACCATTTCATATACCTGGAACGTTTCTTCGCAGTGTGCCGCGTGGCTTCAGATGATGCGAAATCGTGGGGGCGGCAATGAGTGGTCAGGCGATTCGGAGGTTTGCGATTTTACAATCACCAACCGCACCTTTGATGCCCACGACGGCAGCGCGCCCCAAACCTGGACGTATTCTCCCGGACCGAACAACATCGGTTTCCAAACGGTAACAGTTACTGATCCCAAAGGCGACGACAGCGTTCATACCTTCGCCTGGGCATTTGACAATGCACCTTATGAGATCAAGACGCAGTACTACAACGGCCCGCAGAGCAACAACCAACTGGTAAAGACCATAGACACAGAGTATCCGGCCGGCTATCTCCCCCAACCCAACCAACCCTATCAACCGCCGGGGTGCGGCTCATACGATGGGATGGCCGATAACCTTGGGCGTGGGCCGGTGATCAACCCCATTTCAAAGACGACAACCTGGGCAGCCAACAATCAGGTGAGCAAGACTACCTTCACTTATGATTCGGGCGCTACAGTACTGGTGACAACGAATGGTTATAACCAGACTAATACCTGCCCCCTGACCTATGGCAAGGTAATCCAGGAGTCGGAATACGACTACGGCTCAGGCGCACCCGGCCCACTGCTGCGCACCACCAACACGCAATACCAGGCCTTCCATGACAGCAACTACCTGGCGAAGAACCTGCTCAATCTGCCGTATTCGGTGCAGATAACCGATGGCAGTGGCAACCAGGTGGCCTACAGCTATAACGAATATGACCAGACCGGCCTGCAACCATCAGGGGTTAGCACGCAATTTGACACGAATCCGCCGGGCGCGCCCTATCGTGGCAACCTGACCACGGCGCATCGCTGGCTGAACACCACAGGCACATATCTCAATACAACCAGTTCTTATTACGACACCGGCATGCCCTACCAGGCAACCGACGCCAAAAACAATACCACCACGCTTTCCTATGACCTGGCCTTTGCCGGGGCCTACGTCACGAAGATGCAGATGCCCACCACCGCCAGCAACGGGGTTCAGCACATCATTCAGGCGTCCTATGACTTCAACACTGGCCTGAAGACGAGTTCCACCGACCAAAACCAACAGACTACCAACTACACTTACGACACGATGGGGCGTGTGAAGAGTGTCACTGGGCCGCCAGATCCGAATAACGGCGGGCAGAGCAGTCAGACGATCTACAACTATTACGACCTTCCTGCTGTCTCTTTGCCGGAAGTTGAAGTGCAGCAGAACATTGATGGGCGCCAAACTGATTCCTTGACTTTGTTCGACGGAGCGGGCCGAGCCACTCGCACGGCGACGAAGAACGATGAAGACCCTAACAATCCTTATGAGCAGGTAGATACCTGCTTTGACGGAATGGGACAGAAGTACTTCACAAGCTATCCCTACCGCTCCACAGGATTTAATGCGACCAAGGCTTGCAGCAATTCGCAGCGACCAGGCGATACATTTACCTTGGATGCCGTTGGCCGTGTGACCCAGATCACCAATGCCGATGGCAGCGTGATGAGCACCGACTATTCGCAGTTCCCAACAGTAACCGTCGCCGATCAGGCCGGAAACCAGCAACGTAACCGGACAAACGCGTTAGGCCACCTTCTCGAGGTGGATGAGCCGGGAGGCTCACCTGCTTCTGCAGCCAGTGGTTCGTTGACCATCAACGGAACGCTCCAGAGCTTTGCCGCGGGCCCGCAGCAGGCGACCAGTGGCCACGTAGAGCTGACTTTTAGTGGCCAGCTACAGTCAAAGTCAAGTTGTTCACCCTCTGGACAGCCTTGTAGCGACAGCGGTTCCATCAGCATTACCGTGGCCGGGGTCACCAAGAGCGTTAACTACCCCTATCCTGGTTATACGGGGACTGATTCGGGTGGAAGCATCCAGGCACTGGCGAACGCATTTCATACTGATACGACATCACCAGTAGACGCGATTTACTATGGCGCCGACGAGTCTGGCAATATCGTCATGGATTTGATTGCCAGGGCAAAGGGCGCGGCAACGAATTACCCACTCTCCACCTCCGTCGCCTCCAATGATTCGAGGGATTTCCCCTCGCCTTCATTTCAGGTGAGCGTAGGTTCGCACTTGATCGGCGGTCAGGATGCTACTGGTCCCGCCACCAGCGGGCACGCAAGTTTGAGTTTTAGTGGCGCCCTGCTCTCCAAGGCAAGCTGTTCCTCTTCTGGTGGACAACCTTGTGCCGACAGCGGTTCGATCGGCACGACTGTGACGACATCGGCCGGCCGTTTCAGCAAGAGCGTGCCCTACAGCTCCTCAACCGGCAACAATTCCAGCCAGGCGGTACAGGCATTGGCGAATGCATTTCATCTGGATGCCAATTCTCCGGTAGATGCGTTCTTCACCAGCGATGAATCAGGCAACTACATCATGAACCTTACCGCCCGGGCAACAGGCGCGGCCACGAACTACCAGCTCTCCACTTCCATTGTGTCCAATGATCCAACGGACTTTCTTTCGCCTTCATTCCAGGTCAGTGCCCCTTCGTTATTGGCTGGCGGTAAGGATGCTACCAACAGTGGCACGGTTTTTGATTCTGGAGTGGTTTATGCGACCGTCCGCGGCGGCTTTACCGTGAGCGCTCCTTTCGGGCAAGGCAGCAACAGCACGGCGGCAATGGTAGCAACGGCGCTGGCGAACGGCTTGAATGCCACCGATTCGCCGGTTACCGCTACAGCTTCGGGCTCCACCATTGCGCTGAACTATAAGACCCCTGGGGCAGCCGGCAACACTTTCGTGGGTGTTATGTCCAGCTCCTATGATCCGAGCAATCCGTCTTTCACAAGCCTCGGCGTAATACTGAGCGGCGGGGTAGATCTGCAACTGCCCTCGCTCTCCACCCCGGCGGTTACCCTGTACTCCTATGACACACTGGATAACCTTGTCGGCGTGCAACAGCAAGGCAACAGCCCTGATTCCTCGCAGTGGCGCCAGCGCAGCTACCTGTACGATTCGCTCAGCCGGCTGCGGACAGCTATAAGTCCGGAATCGGGAACCATCAATTATGGGTACGACGCCAACGGGAACGTAATTTCAAAAGTCTCATCTGCACCCAACCAGACCAGTGCGGGCAGCATTACGTACAGCTACGCGTACGACGAGCTAAACCGGCTGCTCGCACGCTCTTCTACTGGCCAGCCGGCTGAGACCTATACGTATGACGTAAGTACGGTAATGGCCACGAGTGTACACAACCCCATCGGGCGGCCGGTAATGGCCACTTCGAGCACATCGGCCGGCACTGTGACCACGATTTACAGCTACGATGTGATGGGACGCACAGAGTTCGAGACCGAGTATCCCAATCGCAGCAACGGCTCGCTATTCAGGAGGTTCAGCTATGCCTACAACCTGGATGGCTCGCTGAAGTCCATTACCTACCCCAGTGGGCGGGTAATCAGCTATGCCTACAACATTACGCGGCGGCCCTTCTCTGTGGTGGATAACAATGGCACCAGCTTTGCCGCCAACGCACACTACACTCCTTGGGGTGCGCTAAGCAGTGTAGTAAACGGCAGCATGACCACTACCAACAGCTACAACCTGCGCATGCAGCCGGTATTTCTCTCCGCCTCCTCCCCCAGCCAGACGATATTGAACCTGGGCTATGACTTTAATTCGTGCAATGGCAACGGCGGCAACAATGGTAATGTGTGCCAGTCGAATAACAACAAAATTGGCCAAAGCGCCCGCTCGCAGAGCTTCCAGTATGACGCCCTGAACCGGCTGCTCGCAGCGATTTCGACCAATTGGAGCCAGAACTACGCCTATGACAACTGGGCGAACCTGCTGCAGAAGAACGTTGCCGGTGGGGATACGCCTCTGAATGTAAAAGTGAACAGCAAAAACCAGGTGACCAACTGGTGCTATGACGCGGCGGGAAACGTGGTGGGCCCCAATCCCTGTTCATCCTATGCCAATGGTGTTTTCGCCGCCATTTACGATGGCGAGAACCGCATGACGCAGGCTACGGTGGGTAACGTCACAACTTCTTATGACTACGACGCCGACGGACGGCGGGTAAAGAAATCTGGCGGTGTAAATACACTCTACTGGTACGGGTCAGACGGGAAGGTGCTGGAAGAGACCGACCTCAGCGGCACTCTGCAGAATGAGTACATTTTCTTCGGTGGCAAACGCGTTGCCCGCTACAGCGTGGCAAACGGGTATTCATACTTCTTCTCCGACCATCTGGGCTCAGCGAGTGTAGTGACAGATGCCTTGGGGAATACGAAAGAAGAATCGGACTATTATCCCTATGGAGGCGAACGCGTCGTCACTGATTTGGGCATCGGCAATAACTACAAGTTCACCGGCAAGGAACGGGATCCGGAAACTGGACTTGATTACTTTGGAGCGCGCTACTATGGATCGGCGATTGGCAGGTTCACAACCACCGACCCCATGGCGGCAAGTGCTGGTATACAGAATCCACAAACCTTAAATCGCTACACCTATGCATTGAACAATCCCGTGCGGATGATAGATCCAACCGGCAAGTATTCCGTGGACGTGCACCTGTATTTGACCGACGTTCTTGCTCAAGCCGCCGGTTATAGCCGCCGTCAAGCACACCAGATCGCGGAAGCCGACGAAAATATCGACGTCAATCCAAAAACAAATCCCCTCAATCCTTTTAATTTTGGGGCGCGCCGGGACTGGCACTTCACCAGCCAGGCGAGACGGGATGAGCTATGGGGGAAATTTGAGGAGTCGAGAAATTTGACCGATTTGGGAAGCTTCTTCCACCCCGAGCAAGATTCCTATTCCCACAAAGGCTTTGGCTGGTTCTTTGGGCACCTCTTCGCCGGACATGAGCCAGACATCACAAAAAATGATCCCGAAAAAGCGGATAACATGGCAAAGGATACCCTTGACAAACTACATTCCGCCCAGTGTCAGTGCAGCAGCGAGGACAATGGTCTGTGGAACGCCATTGCCGCTGATGTTGATAAATTCAATAAGGACCAATGGGACGACAAAGATACCAAGAAACAAGAACAGAAGCTTAAGGACCTTCAGAACATCCAGGCCGACACATGGTTTTACCGAAATCGGGACAATCTGCACGACGGCCTGCCCGAAGACAAACCACCACAAAACTAGAGGATAAGAACAACCTCGAGAACGCAGAACACCGACGCCAACGTGGAAAGATGTGCTCCGGATGGAAAGGAGGGCTGGTAACTATTAGCCCTCCCCCACTCCAAAACTCGTCAAAGCCGATTAACAACGATAAGTTGCCCGGTACAGGTTTGCATCCTGATTTCGGCAGCCGATCAACGCAGATTTTCGGATGATTGTGGGGGAACCTACTCCACTTGCTAGCAAGTGTTTGGAGTGTCCCAAATCGCGTCTAACCCGCGTCATTACTGGCGAAAAGCGGACTGCAGTGGGGGACTTGCTGCTAGTAGCTGCCTAGTCTGCCGGATGAGATGAGAGCACATAATAAGAAATCCGAGCACTGCTCTTAATCCCTTGTTCCGCGTAGGTACTAACCCCCCATTACTTAGAGTAGTGGACGCCGCTCTAAATTCTTAGCAATCAATTTCTTACGACTAAGAACGGAGTAATAGACCCGGCAGTCTAAGAAACAGCTGAGGTCCCAAGGACGCCGAAAGCTCACGCTTCGATCTGCCGACAACGAATTCTCAAAGAGCTTTCTTTCTAAGGGCTCCGCGGTAAGACCGCTACGCCCTCGCCAACTGCTCGCGCTCATCCGGCGCTCGCATTTGGCTCACCCGGGCTACAAAAAAGCCCCGCATTCTTGAATGCGTAACGTAGACACACGTCTGGCACAATGATGGCCCGCAGTTTCCAGGAAATCAAGGTTTTGATACCAGGATGGTACCACTTTCAGTGAAAATCATGAGAATTCCTGATTGCACAGAAACGGCATAGCTTGACGAAGGGTCTGGTTTCGTGGGATATATTGAAAGTCAATTCGGCCGATGTAGTGACCGACGCCCGGGGGAACATCAAAGAAGAATCGGATTACTATCCCTTCGGCGGCGAGCGCGTCATCACCGACCTCGGCATTGGCAACAACTACAAGTTCACCGGCAAAGAACGCGACGCAGAAACCCAGCTCGATTACTTCGGGGCGCGGTACTACGGAAATGCGATTGGGCGCTTTATAACGCCCGATCCACTCGGTGGGCATTACGAAGACCCGCAGACTCTCAACAAGTACGCTTACGTTAGAAACAATCCAACGACTCTGACCGATCCAACGGGGCTGGACATCTGGCTCCAAGGCTGCGGCAAAGACAGCAGTACCTGCCAGAAGAATTACGTCGGCACCACTGACGACAAGGGGAACTTTACTCGCACGCACCTAACCGGCGACCAGACGGGCGACGCGACGCTAGGGACGCACGGTATCACCGTCACGCAAAACGGCAAAAAATACGAGGGGGTTTGGGATACGAACAAGGGTGAGAACGGAACAGTAACCGTTGCGGGTGAAGGCGCTCTCAAAGGGTACAACGCTGACGTGAATGGCAACTGCGGCGGAACCTGTGTAGCGAGCGGAGCAATCAAGAGCACCGATCCCAACGCCGGGAATATTACCAAGGCTCTCTTCGGCGTCTTGGACGCTAAAGGAAGCGGCTACGTGAAGAATGCGGGCACTGATGGAATGAACTTCTTCCATCCTGGCGCTACGAACTTCCGTGGACATTCCAATGGTGACTAGAAAGGGATTCCCTCGACTCATATCCCAATCGACCCGAAGAAATCGCTCCCCAATAACGAGTGGCACATTGATCGAACGTTCCCATACGACGGCGTTGGGGATTGGTTCGAACATGCGGGCTGCGCCACACATACAATTTGCAACCCGCAAAAGTAACCGGGTGAGGTGTTCGCATGAACCAAGCTATCTTCGTGCTCTTTGTAATCGGCATCTATATCGCCCTGCCTGCGGTAATGATCTGGGGATGGGTGCGATGGACGAAGCGTAGAGAACCGCGAACTGCGTTCTCGACTCTGTCCCTAATCGGGTTCACACTCGGCACGGTATCTGGGCTGCTTGCGATCTCGGCAATGCTGTATGCCCGTGCCGTTGGTGGGTTTCCGTTTTACGACGCTTCACTGATGAGAATCTATCGCTGGGGAGCACTGCTTTCCCTTGCGGCGATGGTGTTCGCAATCATCGGCCTGTGGCGACCGAGTCCACTGCGCTGGCATGCCCCTGTTTGTGCTGTGGGAACTCTTGTGTTCTGGCTTGCGGCAGCAGCGGGTGAATAGAAACATCTTTCCGGGCCGAAAAGGAAAATCATGAGCAACAAAATACTGATCGGGACGCTGGCGCTAGTGTTGGGCTTTTTAACCGCGTATGCACAGAATGAGAAACAACCGTTTTCCAAACTTCCGCGAGAGGAACAGCAATCGTTAACACATCGGCTGAGCGAATACGTAAAAGCGTATCGCATCCGGAACTGGAAGGCGCTATACGACTTGGTTTCGGACACCGGCAAGAGCGGAGTGAACCGGCAAACGTTCATTGCCGCAATGAAGGCGAAGCATGGTGGAACAGAATATGCCGATATGCCCGACCTGCTGGGGTTCACTCCCGACCGATCAGAAGAGGACGAAGATGGGATTGATATCTACGGATGTGGCAAAGCAAAGCGCGAAGGTGAAATCTATACGGGCATTGCTGTGATCCACGGAGTACATGAACACGACACTTGGTCTTTTACTGGTTGGAGTTTTACGGAGCTTCCCAACGAGCCCTGCAAGCGCCTCTCCGATCCTGCCTGGAAGCCTGAGGGACGCATGGAATGGAAGAAACCCATGGACGAAATCAGGAACATCACTGCTTCAAAACCCTAGCTCCGCTCCGCGCTCTTCCAGACGGAGAATCAGACCGCTTGGGAGGCTAGGAGGCTGGCGGGTGGCCCTCGATAAGAGGAAAGGCTGTGTCAAGCAAAAACTCTCCCACTCGATGCCGGGGCATCGTGATGGTGGTCAAGTTGCGACGACGAAGACCCACGAAGAAGTAACTCGTTTCTAAAATCATGTTGCAGTGGAACTCACGTTTCACCAACCATCGATTCGGTCCCACAACAACGGGACCATGATTCTTCTATACGAACACCCAACCCTAGTTGGGTGGGAGAGCGCCCAATCAGGGCTAAACAGTTGATCTTATTATTAATCTCGAGGGTGCCCTAGCTTGCTAGGGCGGGGGTTTTCTGCAGTCGCTAAAAATTTCGCTGAGGCACACGCCATCCCAGCGTTTCGTCGAGGAGCATTTCCTGCCACCGAGGACCATGGTCCCGCTGTGGTGTTCTTGGGCACGACAGGTAACAACTACTAACTACAAGTTAATCTTCCTATCCAAAGTACAGTGTCCTAGTTCCCACTTGTCCGGACTCCTGGGTAATACTAAGATTTTCTCATCCCGTAGTACTCCCCAAAAATTTAAAGGTTCCACAAGAAAGGAACTATGCTGTCCTGCGCGAAAAGCGTCTGCTCAAGTTTTGTCATTAGTTTTTTTCTGATCTGCTCGGCTTATGGCGGCTCGCTTCCGGGTGCGCCCAACTGTCCGATGTTTCCGGCCAACAACGTCTGGAACGTGGATATCTCGAATACCGTTACTTATCCTGTCGATCCCAACTCGGGCAATTACCTCGCAAACATGGCGACCGGTACAGGTTTGCATCCTGATTTCGGCAGCTTTGCTGGTTACGGCATTCCTTACAACGTGGTCAGCAGCGCACAGGCCAAAGTACTTGTAAATTTCAGCGCAGGTGCACCGACGGAGTCTGACAACGGCCCTTATCCCATACCGTCCAATCCCAACATTGAGAGTAACGACCTGGCAGCGTGCAGTAGTCCAGCCGGCAATGGTGACTGCCACATTCTTATTGTGGATAAAGACGCCTGCATTTTGTACGAGCTCGATGCCGCGGCTACTCAAGGTCCGGGTAGCTGGACAGCTTTTTCCGGCGCGATCTGGAGCCTGAAATCGAATGCCCTGCGCACCGATACCTGGACCAGCGGCGATGCCGCCGGTCTCCCCATTCTGCCCGGATTGGTTCGCTACGATGAGGTTCAAGCCGGCCTTATCAATCATGCGTTGCGTTTCACCATGGTGAACACACAGAAAGCTCATATCTATCCTGCGCGCCATGACGCCAGCTCCAAACTGAATACCAATCTCCCGCCAATGGGGCTGCGATTGCGATTGAAGGCTTCCACCGACATCTCGCACTTTACTCCCCAGGCAAAAGTGATTGCTCAGGCTATGAAGACATACGGCATCATCCTGGCGGATAACGGCTCTAACTGGTATATCAGCGGAGCCTCAGATCCGAACTTTGATGACAATGATCTTGGAGCTTTGAAGACACAGCTCCACGGCTCTGATTTCGAAGTTGTTAATACCAGCGGTTTGCGGAATGGAAGTGACAGCTCCACTGCCACCGTGAACATAGCGCCGGGTGGCGCGCTCAAGTATGTGGATGTTACCAGCAATACCAGCACGACCACTATTCCCGTCAACACCACCGTGCAATGGAATTGGGTGGATGCCAGTCACAGCCATTCCACCACTTCCGGCAATTGCTGTACGCCCGACGGCAAATGGGATTCGCAAGTGAACGGTAACGGCAATGTTTTTATCAACACCTTCAACCAGGTCGGCACCTATCCTTATTTCTGCACGATTCATAACGCATTGATGAAGGGTACGGTGATTGTGACTCCGCCCAGCGACTACAGCCTTACGATCTCCAACTCAGGGATTCTTATTTTTCCCGGGCAGACGGCTCCATTCAGCGGCAAGCTCACGACTAGCAATGGCTACAACAACACGGTCAATCTGAGCTGTGGCACAGGACACCCGGCCACCTGCACGCCTGCACCCCCAAGCCTGACCCCAACGCCGGGCGGGGCAGGTTTCCTGGTGAACGCCAGCGATGTCACGCCCAACGATTACACGTTTAATGTTCAAGGGATTGGAACAGACACTCTACAGACTTCGCACGCGGCGTCGGTGACCCTGCACGTGGTGGATTTCAACCTTACGGCCCCCTCCCCCTCTACTCTTACCACCGCGGTCAGCACAAATCCCACAACCACGCCGACCGCCAGCTTCCAGGTGAGCATCAGCGGCAGTGCTTTTTCGGGAATTGTGAATCTTTCCTGCGGTGGGCTGCCGGGAGGAGCAACCTGCAACTTCTTGCCTTCGGCGTCGCCGTTTTTTTCTGGGCCGGGTTCGCAAGCAGCTACAGTGAGCATCACCGTGGCCGGCAATACTGCGGCAGGCGTCTATCCGCTCACAGTTTCAGCGAATACCGCGGGCGCGCCAGCGGCCAAGACTCAGCCGCTCACCCTGCAGGTCGTGGATTTCACGCAGGGAACTCCCTCTCCTAGCCCAGTTGCGATGACGCAGAATGCGGTCTCGCAGCCGGTTACCTTTCAGCTCACGCCTGTTGCGGGTTTCAGTGCGCCGGTTGCGCTCTCGTGCGCTGCGCTGGCCAACGTGAGCTGCTCGTTTTCACCTAATCCAGCTCCAGTCTCAGGAAGTCCGGTTACGGTTACGCTAACGGTGACGACGAATGGCGCCGCGGTGAGCAGTCCCACTTTAACCATACAGTCTGCGGCGACGGTCAACGGTGTGGCGTTGAGCCATTCACAATCGCTGACACTCAACATCTCTGCCGGCGGAACGACCACCGATCTTTCTATATCCAGCCTGATCTCGCAGCCCGATCCGGTGGAAGCCAAGGGACCGATCGCCATTAACGCGACGGCACACAATACCGGCATCAACGCCGGCAGCGTAAATGTAAGCATTTATTTCTCGCAGCCTGTAAAAGTAATTAATGCAACGCTGCCCGGGGGATGCACGGTGAATACCGGGATTGTTACTTGTGCGGTTGGCAATTTGAACGCGGGGAATGACGCGCCCTACACCATCCAGATAGTTCCTGGTCCCGGACGCAATCTGATTATTACTGCGACGGTGAACTCGACTTCCGTCAATGATTCCAATCCGACGAATAATGTGGCGACGGTGACGGCGCACATTCGTCCTAAGCCGCTGGCCCGCCGAGGATTGGTTCCGCGAGTCCCGTAACTTCTTTATTTCCTCGAAAAATGCCATTGCACCAAATTTAGGTAATTGACCTGAGCCCCGCAGGCGAGTAGAGTCTTTCCACTTGGCCGGTTTGGAGTGTTGGCATTGTGCCCTCACCAGCCGGAATGGGCGCGGCGGTAAGAGCCCTCAATTTTCCAGCCCAATCTTGAACCCTCAACCTAATGCAGGAGTTGTACATGCCAATCCAAGAGACCCGATCTATTTCCAAAGCTGAGTGCGCTACGTGTCCAGACTGCGAAAAAATTCTGGTGCTGGGCGCGCTGTCAGCGGAGAGCAAACGGCCATTCGTGCTGGGCCGCACGCGCGGATGGGTCGTCGTTTGCCGGTGCGGCAAGGAATTTCCGGTACGCTCTGCGCAAGTTTTCCAGAATGCTGTGGGCGTTACACCCGTACGAAAGCTAGGGGTCGCGTAATTTCAGGGAAACTTGAAAAACTGAATTTCAATCAAAGTTTTCAAGTTGAACAAGTAATTTGTTTTCAGTCACTTAGGCAATTTCTCGACTAAGGGTTGGCTTTCCCTTGTTCCGGCGGAGAGGATGTTCTACCGGCTAGGGGAACCTAAATTATTAGTACAATATATTGGGATAGGGTCTTGACAGCCACTACATACGGGCGTACATTCGCATTCCACAGGTAAGTTACTTCGGGGTTTTGGATCGGAGCCAAACCGGAGAACTCAGCCGAAAAGTGAACCCCGGTGCTGGCCAGAGGTGACCAGAGCTGGTGGGAAAAGTAAGTGGTCCCGTAAATCCGGGACGTAAGAGCGTATGGCAAGCGGAGCGCAGGAGAAAGCGCCATCCCCGGCGCAAGCCAGACGCGAGGGCGAGCAGCAAAGCTGCCCACCCGTTCGAGAGAACGACCGCGGTGGCCGTCTTCATTCGTTGAGGGTTTAGCCTCAATCGTTATTGAAGATTTGACCAAATGACAAATTGCCCGTCCGGGCCGGAAGCTGACCCGCCGGATAGCAAGAGGCGCCTCATGAGCCGGAATCATCTAATGGACATGGGGTCAGGACCTCTTTTCGCCGGAAGGAAGGTTTATGGAACAGTTGTCGGTTGATATCGCAGCCCAGATCCAGTGGTCGAACTGGTCGCATTGCGAATCCAGCTTCAACCTGGTGCTGGTGCCGCACCATCCCGGTGTGTACGCACTGGCGGAGGAGGTGGCAGCAGAAGCGGAAGGCAGCGGCAAGCGCAAGCTGGCCATCTTTGCCATCCAAGAGACGGGTAATCTGGCCTATGCCACCAGCAGCCTGTTTGCCCTGGGGAATCCCGTGGGCGAGCACATGGTGCACTCGCGCTGTTACGTGCGCTACGCGGTGATCCAGGATGCCGAGCAGCGCCATGCGGTACACGCAGCGTTGCAGACGTGGCTGGAGCACAAGGCGGAGAACACCAAAAGCAGTACTCAGTCCCCGGTACTCAGTACTCAGTTAAAGCCGGATGTTCGCCCTCGCTCAGACGACAAGAGTAGAGGCGGTTACCAGAACAAAAGCGCACCGCGGATTTGAAGACAAAAGTTTTTAGAGGAAGAATTTTTAGACAAGAGCGATCATGAGCCGACCGTTCCGGCGACAGAGCTCCGGTACCCCCGAACCGGAGAAAAAAATTGAGCGGACCAAAATGGAGCTATCAAGATATGACCCCGTTTGCCAATGAAGCTACGAAGAAGGCTGTGACCAGTGCCACTCCCGACGCCGGCCGCCAATCCGAAACCCGTCCATCGGAAAACCAGGCAGAACCTCGTTCTGAAACCCAGGTTCCCAGAGGTATAGGAGTAATAGACAAGAAGAAATTTCCAGGCCTCGCGTTCCGCCGGTTTTTTACGCGGGCGGGGGTCTCGCCCTATGACGAGGTCGAGTGGGAGCTGCGCACAGCGGCCATCACTGACGCGCAGGGCGGAGTGATTTTCGAGCAGAAGAATGTTGAGGTCCCGAAAGACTGGTCCATGACCGCGACCAACATCGTGGCCAGCAAGTACCTCCACGGACAGATCGGTACGCCCGAGCGCGAGAGCGGCGTACGCGCGCTGGTGAGCCGGGTGGCGGAGACCATCCGCGACTGGGGCATGGCCGGCGGATACTTCCGCACCGCCGAAGACGCGGCGATTTTTCACGATGAGCTGGTGCACATCCTGATTCAGCAGAAGGCGGCCTTCAATTCGCCGGTGTGGTTCAACGTGGGCTGCGACCGGCTTGAGCCCAACTCCGACGCCACCAACTGGCACTGGAACCCGCAGCTCGGACGCGTCGAGTTCGGGCGCACGGGCTACAGCTATCCGCAATGCTCGGCCTGCTTCATCAATGCGGTGCAGGATACGCTCGATTCCATCCTGACCCTGGCCAAGACCGAGGGCATGCTCTTCAAGTGGGGATCAGGCACCGGCACCAACCTCTCGCCCTTGCGCTCGTCGAACGAAAAACTGAGCGGCGGCGGGGAAGCTTCCGGGCCGCTGAGCTTCATGAAAGGCTTTGACGCCTTTGCCGGCGTGATCAAATCGGGCGGCAAGACGCGGCGCGCCGCCAAGATGGTGATCCTGAACATTGACCACCCTGATATCGTTGAGTTCATCGAGTGCAAGGCGAAAGAAGAGGCCAAAGCGCACACCTTAGTCGCTGCCGGTTATGACGGCAGCTCGCCCGACGCCGAGGCCTACAGCTCCATCTTTTTCCAGAACGCCAACAACTCAGTGCGCGTGAACGATGACTTCATGCATGCCGTCGAGCGCGATGGCGAATTTTCAACCAAGGCGATCAAAGACGGCCACGTGGTCAAGACCTTCAAGGCGCGCGAGATGCTGCGCAAGATCGCCGAAGCCACCTGGCAGTGCGGCGATCCAGGGATGCAGTACGACACCACGGTCAACCGCTGGCACACCTCAAAGAACACGGCGCGGATCAATGCTTCGAATCCTTGCTCGGAGTACATGTTCCTCGATGATTCCGCCTGCAACCTGGCCAGCCTGAACCTGATGAAGTTTGCGCCTAACGGAACCTTCGATGTTGAGGCCTACCGCTACGCGGTGGATGTGCTGATCACGGCGCAGGAAATTCTGGTAGACAACGCCGGCTACCCGACTGAGATGATCATGCGCAACTCGCATGATTACCGTCCGCTGGGCCTGGGCTACGCCAACCTGGGTGCGCTGCTGATGGCCACGGGGCTGCCGTATGACTCCGACGCCGGCCGCGACTACGCCGGATGCGTCACCGCCATCATGTGCGGCCAGGCTTACCTGCAATCTTCGCGCATTGCCGAGCTCTGCCCCGCGCTCGCCCCGGCGACCAAGCTGGTGCAGGAGCGGCTGGGGGTCTACACTCCGGTGAGCTTCGAAGAGACGCTGCGCTACGTGAACGAGAAGGGCACCGAGCAATCCAAGAGCGACTACGTCCGCAGCCAGATGCCGGGCGGCGCCTGCCCGGGCTGGTATATCAACCGCGAGCCCTTCCTCGATGTCATCCGCATGCACCGGGCGAGCGTGAACAACATCAACCGCGCCAACGTTCCGGCCGCGTTGTATGAAGCCAGCAAGCAGTGCTGGGATGACGCCCTGGCCTCAGGCGAGCGCTTCGGCTACCGCAACTCGCAGGTAACCGTGCTCGCGCCCACCGGGACCATCGGCTTCATGATGGATTGCGACACCACCGGCGTCGAGCCCGACCTGGCCCTGGTGAAATATAAAAAACTCGTCGGCGGCGGCATGATCAAGATCGTGAACAACACTGTGCCCGCGGCGCTGTTCAAGCTGGAATACACCGAAGACCAGGCCAACGCCATCGTCAGCTACATTGACGCCACCGGCACCATCGAAGGCGCGCCCCATATTAAAGACGAGCACCTGGCGGTGTTCGATTGCAGCTTCAAGCCGGCCAAGGGCACGAGGAGCATCCATTACATGGGCCACCTGCGCATGATGGCGGCCACCCAGCCCTTCATCTCCGGCGCAATTTCCAAGACCGCCAACCTGCCCGAGAACGCCACGGTCGAAGACATCATGGAAGCTTACATCCAGTCGTGGCGCCTGGGGATCAAGGCCGTGGCCATCTACCGCGATGGCTGCAAGAAGTCGCAGCCCCTCTCGGCGGCCGGAACGGCAACGGCGAAATCAACCAATCTGGCACAGACCTCCTCGACTGTGGGCCTGGCAGGTGTGGCACAGCCGTCCTCGGCTATGGAAGCACTGGAGCAAAATTTGGACGCTCCGCCGCGCGCCGTGCGCCACCGCCTGCCGGAAGAGCGGCTGAGCATCACGCATAAATTCGAAGTCGGTGGCCACGAGGGCTACCTTACGGTAGGGATGTATAAGAACGGCGAGCCGGGCGAGATCTTTATCCGCATGGCCAAGGAAGGCTCAACCGTTTCGGGCCTGATGGATTCGTTCGCCACCGCCGCCTCGCTCGCGCTCCAACATGGCGTTCCGCTCAAGATGCTGTGCGAAAAGTTCGCGCACACGCGCTTTGAGCCCAGCGGCTGGTCCAAGAACCCCGACATCGGCTTTGCCAAATCCATCATGGATTACATCTTCCGCTGGCTGCATATGCGCTTCCTCACCGGCCAGCAGCAGTCCCTGTTCGATGGCCTGAGGCCGGCGGTCGGTCCCATGCTGCCCGATAAAAATGAAGCTTCGGCAGCAGGCGCTTCGCCAACAGCCGGGGATTACCTGCCGCCGAGCGTTTCGGGCGCTTCCTATCATGCTTCTGACATGCTGAAGGGCATCGTGGATATGGGCGACGCGCCTTCATGCCACACTTGCGGGGCGATTATGACCCGGAATGGAAGTTGCTATAGGTGCATGAGCTGCGGCTCGACTTCGGGATGCTCGTAGGTTACAACGCTTCATCGTAGAGACGTAGCTTGCTACGTCTCGGGAAGTTCGAAAATGCTTTGGGGGCGGCGAAAGCTGCCCCTTTAGCTTTTAGTAACCTTCGGCTCCCGGATTCCCGCCAGCGCCCCCACCCACTTGCTCGCAAGTGTTTTGAGTCTCTGAAGCAACGTGATCACCGCGTATTTACTGAGGAAAGTCGCTTTCGCGGCGGGCACTTGCTGGTAGTCGGCGGTATTTCCTGGATAGATAACATCCGCGAGACGTTTCTGAGGGCGAAGGACTGAGTACCGAGCACTGCTTTTTGAATTTTCAAAGACCGTAAAAGGCCTATGCCCGCATTCTTGAATGCTAGACACACTTCCAAATCAATGATGACCTAAAATTTCTGAGAAATGAAGGTTTTGATATCACGGTGATACCACGAGAGGCGGCTTTGCCTTGCTGGTTATTTGAACAATCGGTCAATTAAGATGTGTGATGACCGAGCCGATTGTTGCCCCAAGAATGAGAAAGATAATATTTCGTATGTACTCTCGCTTTGCCTGCAAAACCGATTTCGATACTTCGCGTGAACGCGAAAACACAACCCGGTTTGGTCGAGAGAGGGTGAAGAAAATAGCGACAGAAGAGCAATAAACCCTATCAGACCAAGGGATACGAACAAGGGAGAGTTGAAGCCCCGCCTGTTCTGGCGTGCGCTGGTATCATACGGCTCGAAATCCTAACTTCTGTGATGTACTTCTTCTAGCTACAGAATCTATGTTGTTACATGTGCAAAACGCCTCAGTTGTCGATCTGTTGCCCACTCTAGTTCCGTTTTACTTTTGGGAATACAATGGCGCAATGGAAATCGTTAACTTTCCCGACCATCAATTTAACCAAATTGGCGCAAGCGGGATTTGCCCACACTGTGAAACGAAATCGTATTTCCAGCCAGTAGCCACGTACCGGGAGCAAGCCCATCCCAGGAGGATGGTCAGTGCTGCACAATGCCAGAGCTGCAAAGAGTATGTCCTAGTCATCGGTAGTCAACAGCCGGGAGGGACGCAGTCCCCCTTTAACTTAAGTAGCGTTTTTCCAATCGGTAAGCCGAACGATCGGGTGGATGAAAGTGTACCAGCCATGGTCAAGGAGGATTTTGCTGAGGCACTTCGCTGCCAATGGATCAGAGCGTACAAAGCTTGTGTTGTAATGTGCGGCCGCGCAATTCAGACGAGCGCGTTAGCTTTGGGAGCAAAGGGGAGCAGGTTGGTCGACCAGATAGACGATCTCCATAAGAGCGGGAAAATAACAGAATCGCTGAGAGATTTTGCGCATGAAGTCCGGCTCGTGAGAAATGATGGTGCGCACCCAGATAAAGATGGTTTGGCTGATGTAACACCCGAAGACGCGATGGACGTGATTGAATTTACCCGCCAGTATCTAGAGCATGTTTATATAATGCCTGCCAAACTAAAAGCTCGTAAGGGAACTTCATCGGTGCCCATCGTAGCCGTCAAACCCTAGTCTTCCTAGTCCTTACCACACTTGGATCGTCTCCAAAAATTTCCGTTGACATTTCCAGGTGAATAATTGGAGAATTAGTTCAGTTTTTACGCCAGCCATTATACTCCCTATTGGGGTTTTGGATTTCGACCACAATATATAGGTGGGTAGTTGCAAATTAAGCATAACTTGGCTATAACAAGGAGCATCCAATGGCTGGAATGGCCGTACAACAACCACATCCTGAATCTTCCATTCGCGACGAAGTAATAGAAGTTCTTCGGGGACATGAGATGACTCCTTCAGAACTCATTGCGAACCTGGCCAAAGAAAAGTCATTATCTGATGTCGCTATTCGAGTGGCTATTTGGTATCTAATCTCACAAAATGCCGTCGAGTTTTCTGCAGACCAAAAGCTACGGCTAGTCCCGACTATCTAACTAGGTTGTGTCTTCAACCTTGGCAACGTCTTCTTCCAAACCGGCAGATAGGTATGATCGTTTTTCGCCAACTGATCGTCCTGCGGACAACAGGTCCCCGGCGCAAAGAGATCGCGACCGTATTCTATTTACCAGTGCGTTTAGAAGGCTTGCTGGCGTAACCCAAGTCTTTGCTGCCGATGAAGGGCACGTATTTCACAACAGGCTCACCCATTCATTAGAAGTTGCCCAAGTCGGGCGGAGGCTTGCAGAGAAACTTTATAAAGAACAGCAGGATTTCTGCAATAAATCGGGAGGCGTTGATCCTGATGTTGTCGAAGCAGCATGCATGGCGCATGATCTCGGACACCCTCCTTTTGGTCACATCGCTGAAATGACCCTGGATGAACTAGCAAGGCACGGTTCTGATCACGCCGCAGGTACTGATCCAGTCGGTGATCTAGCAGATGGGTTTGAGGGAAACCCCCAGTCGTTTCGAATTGTGACAAAGTTAGCATTTCGTTCAGATCAAACCCACGGGTTGAACCTTACCAGGGCTACCTTAAACGCGGTACTGAAGTATCCGTGGATGAGGGGAACGGTAGGGAAAAAATATAGAAAATGGGGTGCTTACCAGAGCGAGGAAGATGAATTCAAATTTGCACGCGCACTTAATTCCACTGGAGACGAACGGCAAAGCCTAGAAGCCTCCATTATGGACTGGGCTGATGATATTACCTATTCTGTTCATGATCTCGAAGATTTTTATAGAGCACGTCTTATCCCAATTCATATCCTCGTCTCAGATAAAAATGAGCGCCAACGTTTTTATATTGCCGCGGCGAAACGGCTTCAAGCACAAGAGGGGATGACCTCCGCAGATTTTGAGCAACATGAGAAGACTTTTGATCCGTTTTTGGATTCAGTGCCCCTGTCTGAGTCTTACAAAGGAACTCAGGACCAGCGCTCCGCGCTTCGGACGTTTACGGCGGGGCTGATAGCGCGGTATGTCAAAAGCACCAAACTTGTTAATGAATCTGATGACATAAGGTTAGAAATCTCTCCGGGATTCAAGCGCGAAGTTAAGATGCTGAAAAATCTGACTTGGCACTATGTTATCGACAATCCATCGCTTGCGACTCAGCAATATGGTCAGCGCCGCGTAATTAAGGACCTGTTCAAAATCTACCGTGAAGTTGCTGCTGATGAAAAGCATTGGCATGTTTTACCCGCAAATTCACGTGAACAGGTTGAAACCATTTTCAATTTGCCCGATCATGACCGAGCCTTGACTAGAATTGTTGTCGATTTGATTGCCAGCATGACTGAGCGGCATGCGATAGACATGCATCATCGTCTTACCGGAGTTTCTTTGGGTTCAGCACTTGATCTCATAGGGCGCTATTAGTCGGTAGAATGATTTCCTTCCGAATTGTTCTAGAAGTGACGGCCGTTTCGTCTATATTTGCAGGATATTCTCGCGTTTTCTATTCCGTGCTCTTAGGGTCCACCACCAAAGCAAATTATTTACGACCATCGTCGGGCGTCTGATAGTGGGGCATGATAATTTAATTCCCCTTCCCATCATTGCGTACTGCGCCTCAGTTTCGTCACGTGGGATAAAGATCAATGCAAAGGTGGTTGTCTCATTAGCGCATACCGCGCGGAGAGCGATGCCGAGTCCACGCTCAACGCCCGAACGGTACAGCAGCTCTGCTTGTCTTAGACGCGATTCTGAGCGATCCCTAAGCCAAAACTTGCCCTGCGGATCAACCGCAACATCGTCGGCTGTGATCCAGCATACCTCGCCGGGATACCCGTTGTTTCGCAGGAACTCGCTAAACTGCGTTGCGGCGCCATCCAGCGAGTCTGGAAGGTTTTGCTGAGTATCGTTCATCACATTTTATTTTACTTGGCCGGGTGCCCCGGCCCCGCTTCACGGCCAAGCGTGGTTATGATTTGCCGGCTTACTTATTCTCGAGCAGGCCTTTCACTACCTTTTGTATTGAATCCAGGTCAATTTGTTTTTCCAAGACTTCTTCGCGCGACCATTTCAGATCACCCGACCAGAACAAAGACTTATTCTGCAGGCGTACCGCGATATCGCCGCTTGCGTATCTTGACTTCATTGCGGCGTCAGCCCAGAGCTCCGCGAGCCGATACTCGACCTTGCGCGAAGAGCGTTTTCCGCCCGCGCTCTTTTCGATATATTGTTTCGTTTCCAAGAGTGCTTTATTAATCGCGGTCAACGCCTGATCTTTTCTCTCATCCTTATAATGGCGTTCCGCCTGGAATGTGCCAAGCAGATTTTGCAGAGGGACAAGCAGTCCTGTGAGACTCATGAGGTAACCCTATCTCAATAGAGTTCAAAGATGATCGCCCAACTCTAGCACAGAGAGGAACAGTCAGCCAACAGTTAGCCGGGTGCCCCATGCCACGCAACGCGCGGCGTGGGCCTAAAAAGATTTCATCCCTATTGTTTTTCGCTCTTTGTTAGCGCTACGTGCGGCCTTCGGCGGAGCGGTTGATTTCGGAGAAAAACAAAGCACGCTGCTCGGGTCCGGAGAACGCCCGGCTGGGTACGAAGAATGCGTTCCCCAGGGCATTGGCGATGAGAATGAATTGGCCCGTGTCGCTTACTATCCTTACTTTGCGCCAGGGCACCTTTCCCTTGAGTGATCCAATTTCGGTAGAAATGCCCTCGGGCGAAACCGTGAGCGTTCGTTTGGCTGTCTTGCCGCTGATGAACATCCACAGGGGCAGAAAGAACAACGCACCCAAAGCGAAGGCGAGGGCAATGAGAACATCCTGAAATGTGACTGACCGCATGATGGCAGCCCGCAGCAGGAAGACAAACACGCCTAACACGGCTGCATTGCGCAGGATCACGATCCTGAACCTCCCCGAACTGCCCAAGCTATGGAAGAATCCACGGACAATCTCTCCCCTCGTCAATGCATATTCAATGGTCAGATTTTCCATGAGGTGACTATAACGAAGTGGAGAAACAATAAGGATAAAATCTTTTTATGCCCACGCTTCGCTTTCGGGAAACCATGGGGCACCCGGCTGTAAGTTAAAATGACTCCATCATGAGCGCCATAACCCAGCATTCCTGGAAGCAAAAGCCAGTCAAACTTCTTTTCGTGGTTATGACACTGCTTTTGTCCGGCGGATGTCAGTCGTCCTTTTACTACAAGTGTCATGATGGCGGGGAGATTGACTCGAAGAAGAAGTCAGATGTCGCTGCGGTCAGCCTACAGTTCGTGCAAGCGGCCCTCGCAGGAGACGTGGACGCCGCTTACAGCCAGTTCACAGAGGCAGCGAAGGCAAACACTCCCCGGGATCAATTCGCTGGTGCTTTGCAGGTCTTCAAGTCAGCAGGTCCATTTGACGGTCTTCAGATCGAGCGGATCATGACGCTGACGGGATGGGGGGACACATCCAAGAGCAACGGGGTTGCCATCTGCTCGAAAGATGCTGCCCATCCTGAAGCTGGCGTGACCGTGGCAATACAAAAAATTCCGGAGCAGGCGTACGCACTTGTGTCAGCCAAAGGTAAAGGCAGTCAAGAGACCTGGATTGTTTCTGTATGGCTGATTCCCAGCGCTGAGAAATGGCAGGTGTACTCCTTCTATGCGACGATAGGAACTGCGTTGGGCAAGTCAGCCGACGAATATATGGCAATGGCCCGAACGGAAAAAAGTCGCGGACATGCTCTCAATGCCGGCCTTCTGTACTCCGACGCCGCCAGTATTTCTGCACGAGGTCCCTTCTATCACACGGGCAGGGAGGATCTGATTCAGCGGGAAGCGCAACAGGTCACGCCGCCTCAGGAGTTTCGTGGCCGCGCTCCTTTCTCACTCACGGGACCCTCAGGAGCTTTCTCCATCCTCCATGTGAACACCATCCCGCTCAACGGAAAACTATACCTGGTAATTGCTCATGAGGTTGACCCATGGAAGGACTCCCGGGAGATCGAACAGAAGAACCAGGCTCTCATCAGCACGTTCGCAAAACAGTTTCCCGAGTATTCGGATGTCTTTGGAGGACTCGTTGCCGAGGCGACGGTACGCGGTGGAAACAACGGTTGGCGCACAGTCAAGGAGAACGCAGCAATCCAGGCCAGCCACAAATGACTAGACAGAAATTTTAACTCAAGGTTACGGCTGGCCGGGTGCCCACGCCGGGTGCCCCATGCCCCGCAAAGCGGGGCGTGGGCCTAAAAAGATTTTATCCTTATTATTTTTTCTGCTGCACTCCGACTAATTTCAGTCAGTCACTAGTGCGACCTTATAATTAAGCAGACATGTAGCAGCATGGAATTGACTTACAAATTCGGTGTGACTCCCGACGACGGACGAAGCTACGAATATCCCAATGTCTTTGCCGTTGAGAAGACGGCAGGACCGGAGCGCCTGGTGATTGCGCCTGCCGGACAGCACGTCTCTCTCATGCTTGCTCTCATGCGCATGATGTTCGAAC
Source organism: Terriglobales bacterium (assembly GCA_035487355.1). Lineage (NCBI taxonomy): Bacteria > Pseudomonadati > Acidobacteriota > Terriglobia > Terriglobales > Terriglobales bacterium. The sequence goes on from DATHMF010000099.1 coordinate 34,120, forward strand.
CGTTTGGCATCCTATATGTCTTGACAGTCCCGCGAGGCGGCGGGGAAGCAGGACGATATCAGGTTGCCAACCCGGTCGCGCGCGAGGAAGCTGAAGGATTCCTGGGCCGGTTCAAAGAATTTTTCGAAAACGACGGACGGCACCACATCTGGATAGCCTCAGTCGGCACCTCTGACTCGCTGGTGTACGACAATCATAACGTTATCTATGCCTATGGCGAATTGCGAGAGTTTGAGCGCGTCCTGGTGAAACGCGGATTAACGAAAGTGGATTGCGTGGAATTCCCTTCACCCCACACCCACAAATACAACAGGGCTTTCGATCGCTCCCAGCAAGAGGTGCTTGGCTACTGGGAGTGGAAGCAGTTTCCCTTGCAAGAGGACGACGATCCCTGAAGAATATGAGCTGATCATAGGCTGATACGGCACGTTTAGATTTGAGAGCGCCATTCACGAAGTGGAAAAACAATAAGGACAAATCTCTTCAGGCCCACGCCCCGCTTTGCGCGGGCATGGGGCTCCCGGCCTCCAAAGCTCAAATCAGACCGGGAACCTTTTCTCATCCGCCGGAGTCTATTCCACCAGAACACCATGATCACGACACGTCAACTTATCGCCGGATTTCTGCTTTTGCCGTTGCTTTTCGCCATTCCAACCATCGCCCACGGTCAAAAAAGCAGGAGTGCTTCCCGAACTGCGGCCGTCGAGAGTCAACCGCAAGCTGCCGCTGGATTTGATGAGCAGGCAGCGGGCTTCGAGAATCCCGCGATCGCCTTCACCCCGGCGGATGAGACCACAGACCTTCTCGGATTCGGCATGGTTGGTTTCATCTTCGGCGCGGCCATCGTTGTGCTGCGAACGTTGCGCCGATGGATATTCCCCGCATCCGTGCGGACCATCGTCTTGGAGCTATAGTTGTCACCAAGCACTCAGCAGCAGGATTCAGTCAAAATCCGCGCAATCCGTGAAATCCGCGGTGAGCCTTTGCTTTATCCCAAAATGGTACCATTCTGATATCAAACTGTTGATTCCTTAAGGATTGTGGGCCATCATTGCGAGGGCATTCAAGAATGCAGGGCTAAGGGTGAGCGCGAAGCGAGCGCCGGATCGCGCGAGCGGAGCGCGAGGGCGCAGCGGTTTACCGCGGAGCCCTTAGAACAAGGGTAGGAAGCCCATGAGTTCTTTGAAAATCTAATGGCCGGACGCAGGTGGCTCTTGTGCGTGCGTTTATAGATCTGTTAACACACTGATACTACTCAACCACTCACCAACCCAGTCCATATGTCATTGAATTGTAATGGCTTACCAATACAGAGACTACTTAAAGTAATGGGTGGGGGCGGGGTATTACTTCACGGGGAAATCCGGAGCCTGAAGATTACTAGAAGCTAAACAGGTGGCCTACCTACTTGTTCTTGGTTGGCGCTCCTGGTTTGGGGTTACAATTCCGGGTTATGAAGACATTTTGGAAAGCCCAACTCCTCGTGCTCGTCTGTCTGGCATCGGCCGTACTTTGGTCGCAGGCCGGGTCCAAATCGAATTCGGAAAGTGGCAGCGCGAACTCGAGCGTCTCGCTCAACCGGGTCCGGGTCTCCGGGAATGTTGAAGAAGGAATGCTCACGCACAAAGTGGTGCTGCCCTATCCCGAGTATGCGAAGGCGAACCGCATCCAGGGCCAAGTCGTGCTGCATGTAGTCATTGATAAAAAGGGCAAGGTCATCGAGGTCAAGCCGATCTCCGGACACCCGAAGCTGATTCCAACAGCGGTCGACGCGGTGCAGCAATGGCGCTACCGCCCGTATTTCCTGAATGGGGAAGCCGTCGAGGTGGAGACAACGGTTACCGTGAACTTTAACCTGGCGAACGTGTAGCGGTCTTAACCATCCCTTTGGTTAGTCACACCTGGCCTAGTCCCCGTTGAAGGTCCACTCCACGCCAGCGAGGCGTTCGTGATCAAACCAGAACGATGCGCTGGCCGTTTGTTCCAAATTGGAATAGCGCTTGGCGGGGATGCCGCCTGGGCCCTTGCTCTCCTCGGCACCGGCGCCGAAGGCGGCGTATATGTCGTCGAGGGAGCTGTGGCCGATCTGCAACTTGGCGGGCAGCTTGCGATCAGCCGTGGTGACGGTGATGTGCTGAATCAGCAGCGCGCCGGTGGCGGGCACGTAGGCCTCAACTACCACGCCCTTGCCGTCGTCGAGAACGACGATGCGGTCGGTTTGTCCGGGGACGTTTGGGTTCTGGACCTGGCGAGTGCTCTTTGTTGTTGCGTGGAGCCGGAGCCGCAACTGCGCGAGGGTGAATGGCTGCGAGGTGAGTCCGATATTCTGATCGATGAAGTTACCGATAGCCTCTTCCGGCGAACCTGTGGCGCCGGCCACGAGCCGCGGCGCCCATGCTGAACTTATCAGTACCATCAGCACGGCCAGAACGAATACCTTTTTCATGGAGACGTCTCCTCCATATATAGGTGAAGGTGCTCCCGAATTATAACTGGCCGGACAGCTCGCGCTTCAGCAAAGCGTGGGTAGAAAATTGGAGCCCGGGCCGTCACCGGAAACCGAGCTCCAACCATTGGCGTTCACCTCATTAGTTGGGGTTCACGTCAGCATAGGTCAAGCCGATTTTGGCGCCGCTCAGGAACGCCGAGGCGGGACCTTTCCCGTTCACGCTGCCGGAGCGATAAACGCCCCACTTGAACATGACGAACGAACCCGTTTTGGCATCCCAGGTAGGACAGTTGAAGCGCGTCTTACCGTTGATGAACATTTGGGGGATGCCGTTGTACCACAGCTCCACCCAGCCCGTGTTGTCGGTCGCCAGGTGGACGTGGACCACAAACGTGTTCCATGAATTCAAAGGAAACTTGGTTTTCCAGAAGTTGACGTTCGTCCCATTCACGTTGTTCTGCATGTAAAGATTGCCGTCTCCGTTCAAGGCTCGCAGGACCAGCGGCGCACCCTGGCCGGCGGGGCCGTAACCATGCATCTGCCACATGGCGACCCAGGCGCCGTTTGTGGGCATCGGGTTCCACAGCGCGCGCCAGCCTACGAAGTAGGTACCGCCCTTGGCCACCCGGAAGTTACCGCCGGGCGTTCTCGTGCCCTTGGACTCGCAGCGCTCCTTGCCGAAGCTGGGATCGTCCCAGGTGTCGTATCGAAACACCAAGCCGTGTTGGCCCTTCGGGTCGCTGACGACGCTGATGCGTCCGGGAGCTTCCTCCAATCCTTCAAAAACGCCCGTGCCGCGGGCGGCGTTGCCATCCCACAGCAACTGGGCGTGGGCGCCAGGCAGCCAGAGACAGAGCCCGACAAGCAGACAGAGCATGCGGAATACTACGGTCCTGGGTTCAAGTACTTTATACAGATACTTTGAATTCATTATGGTTTCCTCCGTGAGCATACTTGGTTGTGCGCAACTCAAGAGCGCGGTTGACGGTAAACCTGGTCATCCCAGGTTGACCTGTGCGGAGGCCATTATCATTTTGTGATGTGATGCGTCAGCACATTGACTGTGCACAAACCGGAAGGGCCAGCAAGAGCAGGGCTATCAAGGCACTCAATCTGTGACAGGAGCGCACAACGCAGGCGGGGAGGCCCGCATTCGTTAGGTCAATCTGTTCACAGTGGTTTGTCGGAGTTGTGTGGCAACGCTTTCCAAGCGCAGGAGTGCGGCAAGCGCCTATCAAAAAGTCATCTTTCCAAAGTTCACTTGAAATGCATTCCAGCTTCTGAAGTTTTCAGCAGATGTTGCTGCTCAATACAAACCTCAGCCGCTTTCAGTTGCCGCCAGACGGTACGTAGGTGTTTACATGACCGGGATGGCCTCCGTCAAGACAAAATCGCTAAATAGTGTTTTTGGGAAAACTCAAAATAATATTTCGATTTCGTTACAATCAAGGCGGGTTCAATCCCGAGGGGAAAAAAGCATGGATATATTGCGCAAGCTGTTAGGTCCAAGTAAAGAAGAGATCTGGCGGCAACTCTGCGGCAAGATCGACGGGCGTTACATCGAAGGAGGCTTTTGGAAAGGGGACAAGGTCGAAGCTACGCACGGTGAATGGACCATTACCCTGGACACCTATACGGTTTCGAACGGAAAATCGTCAGTAACCTACACCCGGATGCGGGCGCCCTATGTGAATCCGGATGGCTTTCACTTCACCATTTACCGGAAAGGTATCTTCAGCGACATCGCCAAATGGTTCGGAATGCAGGATGTTGCGGTAGGCTACGAACCCTTTGACCAGGACTTCATCATTAAGGGCAATTCTGAAATGAAGTTGCGGCAACTGTTTGCCGATGCCAGAATCCGGGAGCTGATCGCCGCGCAGCCGGCCATTCGCTTCACCGTCAAAGACGACGAAGGCTGGTTCGGGGCCGCGCTCCCCGAGGGCGTGGACGAGCTCTATTTCGAGGTGGTTGGGGTCATCAAAGATGTCGAACGGCTGAAGATGCTCTATGAATTGTTCGCGGAAACTTTGGACCAGCTCTGCCACATCGGGTCAGCCTACGAAAATAAACCGAACGTCACAGCGTGACAATTCAGCCTTCCAAAATCAGTCCCATAACGAGATTGAGCCAATATGGGATAAATAACCAAAAGTATTCTCCTGCATTTTTTGGTAACAAATTTCTCAGTATTTTCATTATAGAAGGGCGGCTGCTCTGGTAGGCTGTCCTCATTTTCCACGACTAGAAGGCAGTTGGTGACCAGCCCAGGAGGTTGAGTATGCCTCCTTGCCCGCAAAAATAAAGTTCCTATGTTTTGCAGGTTCGAGCCACTACATGTGTGGTGCTGTTCGCGGTCCAAATTTCAAGGAGAAGGTCCATTTTTGTGAAAAATATGAAAACCAAACTCTGTAGTTTATTTGCATGTTTTATGCTGCTCTCGCCGGCGCTTGTGCTGGCGCAAGGGCCAGGAAATAATATCCAAACCGTGGTTCCTGATGGGAGAGAAGAGTCAGACTCGATCCCGGTGGGCACGGCCACCACTTACCTGTTTTCGGCGCAGGCCGGCCACTCGTATTCGGTGGAGCAAAGCCGGGGAATGAGCAGGCCCATCATCCCCATGATGGTGTTTGGCGGCTGCCCGGGCAGCTCTGCGAATGACACGTCCACGATGGCCCCGGAGGTGACGCTCAATATTGGCTTTCCACAGCAGCGGCAAAGGATAGCATTTACCTGTCCGGGACCGGTATTTCCCCCGCCATCGCCAAATTATGCCCAGGCCATGATTCCAAACTTTAACGGTGGCGCGGCTTATAACTTCAGCATCAGTGTGACGGATACGACCCTGTTCAGCGAGAAATGGAAAGCCACCAGCAACGCCGACACTTTTTGGACCTTCACCAACTCCAGCTCGGCCCCAGTCCATGTTGGCCTGATTCTGCTGGATGCATTCGGGAACCAACTTGGGCAAAATCCCCCGATCACCATTAACCCCGGCGCAACGTTTTCCATTGATACCACGCAGATGCCGCAACTGCCGCGCAACCCTCCGGGCGGAGGTCCCTTTAGCCTCACCGGCTCGGCCCTGGCAAGTGAAGATGGGCCCCCGGGAGCCATCCGGGCTACGGAGGTCATCGTGACCACAGCAGGTGGGCCATGTCCTAGTCCGACCTGTGTTACCACGAGCGAGACGGTGAAGTTCGCGACCAAGATCCAGTCCCGCTAGAAATACATAGCTGAAAACATGGGCGGCCTCAGCGCCGCCCATGACCCTCCCACGGATTTTTGAAAAGCAACCCGTGAAATCTGTGGTAAGTTTTTGTTTTAATTCAAGGTGCTTCGATTACATCGTACTTCAGGCCGTGCTCGTTCACGCTATAGCGAATAGCGATTCTTCCACAGAACTTCTTTGCGACTCCGCGCAACCTATAAGGCTGAAACTTCCACTGCTTGACGGAATCAATGGCCGACTGGATGATGAGCGGATGTCCTGAGACCATTTGTATGCAGGTTACGCTGCCCACGGTGTCAACCTCGATTGCCAATACGACGGTCCCCTCCAGGCGTACCATGTCTCCGCGCGGGGCTTCCATGGGTTCCGTCTTGCGTAGCAGGGCCTTTACCTGGCGTGGCGACAGCCGTTCGACGCCGGATTCGCAACATCCGGGCGCCGGCTTCTGCGCTTTGGCCGCGAGTAACGTGGAAGCAAGAACCAGCACCAGGCCGCAGCGAAATAACATGTTTATCCCATTCAAATTGACCACCACCGGAGCAGCCAATGTTCCCAGTTGCCAGGTTTTCAGCTCGCTGCGCTCGCGGGTTGACGCATTGGTTGATCGGATCATGGAATATTTGAAGAGCTAGTGGAGATAAATGGGTGCAGTCCTCGTAACCGGTTGTTCCAAATAGTCAGTGTCATAGATGGTCGCGTTGCGGAAGCTGGGGTCTGTTGCTGCATGGAGAGCGTCATCGGTCAGCCACACGGGCTCATGAGTTCGCACCTGATGAAAGCGCACGATGGGATTGTCATACTGCGTGTAGTAAACACGAAAGCGGCGCTCCGGATAGTCAAGCTTGAGTTTGATGGCCCACATCTTGGCCATCGTTGACCCAATCTCGCAGGCAGCGACGAAGTCAGGGTGGGTGTGATCGTAGCTCTCCTCCACCGCGTCAAGAGATTCGGAGACAGATTCGCGATTCTCGGAGGTTGCGCCGTTTTGGAATTCATCAAGCACGTGGGTATGGTTGATAAAAGACTCGGTTTCGGTTTTGCCGCCAGGAAGCTCTTCCACATCGCCGTAACACTGGAAGGCAGCAAAGATGCATCCGTTAACTTCGATAAAGTCAGGCCAGAAGAGCTGCAGGAGCTGCTTTGCCGTCTGAACCGAAACCTGCTTCTGTAGGCGTGGCCCTGGTATTTGGGACAAGGTCTCCTCCGTGCATGACGAATGTGGGTACAAATCAGCATACTGCGATCACGCTGGATTTGCACCAGAGCCGTGCATCGACACTCAGATGCTTTGCTCAAACAAAACTGAAACTTCAGGTTTGTCGGGGCAGTAGTGGACGACAATTTTGCGTCCTTTCGGAAAGGGCGCCAGGAAGTCGTAGGCTTCGTCTTCAGAGAAGAACAGATGTTGGAAGTAGCCGGAATAGTACTCGCCCCGGGCAGAGTAGAAATAACTGATTTCGGCCATATATACATCCCGGGTACGAACGTGGACTTCCGCGCTGTGGACCTCGCCCGTCGCTGAGGGCCAGTCGGCGCTCGCATCATTTTCTTCTTCGGATTGGAAAAGCCAGTCAGAGAGTCCCATGACCGTACCTTTTTTACAGGCTAGTGTAGTCCATTGTCGTCAGAACAAAAACTTACAGGGGATTCACAGATGCTGCTAGATTGAAACCATGCACCCGACACGGCTTCAGCAAAATGTCGCCCGCTACGCCGATGACATTGAGGCTGAGATGCGGCGAATCGGCTTCTGGCAGAGCGAACCTCTGCGGCCCGAGCAACTGGAATTTACCCAGGCCTTTGCCATGGACACTATGACCTACGCGCAGTGGCTGCAGTTCATCTTTCTGCCGCGCGTGCGGGAGGCGGTCGCGTCTAATCAGTTCCCCTCGAGCAGCAGCGTCGGTACGCAGGCTGTCCGCGAGTTCGACGGCGCTCCTGATGCAGACCGTTTGATTACGCTGCTCTCGGAATTCGATGGGCTGTTTGAGTAAGAGCAATCAGCATTCAGCGGTCGGCACTCAGCCAAAACGAAACGCAAAAGCATACCGCGGATTTCACGGATTGCGCGGATTTGAAAGGCTGGTCTCAACTACTGCTCTTTTTCCAAGGCGGCTTTGAGTTGTACTTCGGAGCCGGCAAGGACGGAGAGCTCTCTGCTCCAGGCTTTGTAGCCAGTTTGAGAGACCTTTACCGTGTGCTTTCCGCTCGACATCCGCAAAGTAGCGGGAGCGTTACCGACGAAGGCGTCATCCACGTAGACCTCAGCGCCCTCTGGAGTCGAGTTCACCATCACGCTGCCCTTGTCATCATTGACAGGCGGCGCGGCCGGAGCTGCGGGCTTGGTCAGTGTAGGCTCGGGCGGAACGGCCTTGGGTTCGGGAGTGGAGATTGCGCCCACAGGCGAGCGGACATCCGACTTCTGCTTCACTTCGCCGGCAAGCTCTTCAGTTACCTGGTCATAAAACTTGTCGGCCATGCGGTCGCCAGCGCCCCAGGAAAAGCCGCCACTATCCTTATTTTGGACGTTGATAATGAGCGTGGCTTTGTTTTCACCTTCGGGTTCGACAGAAGCATTGGCCACGAAGCCCTTCGATGTGAATGACCGTCCGGTCTCGAAGGTGAACATCAGCATCTTCTCATTGACGTAGGTCACCACGTGGCGCTCGCGCGCGGTGCGCAAAGCAGCGGTAAAAAGCTCATCGGTAGAGTTATTGAAGGTCTTTTTCTTGGGCTTGGCAAAAGCGGAAAGAGGAAGCAACAATGCCACGAGCACTGCTAAAGCGAATGCCTTTTTCATAGGATTCGTTTCCTTATTTTAGGATGATGCTTGTCATGAATGTGATGAGGATGGTTCTAAAAAAGTTGCCCACGATTAAAATTGAATGGACTTGGTGATTGGAGGCAGAGATGGCAGTAACCACCATTGACATCGTTTCCTCTGCTGATTATCGTATCGTTACTTCTCGAAATTCAAAGAAAGGCCATCATGCACCGCCAGGTTTGCCTGAGACCTTTTGCGAGAAACCAAAGATTCCTATCACGAGGAGAAACCTTACATGCGAAGAGTAACTGGATTGGGCGGGGTCTTTTTCAAGGCGAACGATCCCAACAAACTATATGAGTGGTATGAAAAGCATCTCGGGCTCAAACGGGAACAGGGCAGCGTTAACTTCAAGTGGCGCGGCGCCGAAGATGCGAAGGAAGAGGGGATGACGGTTTGGGCGCTGTTTCCCAAAGACACCAAATACTTCGATCCCAGCCGCGCCAGCCTCATGATCAACTACCGGGTGGATGACCTCGACGCGTTGCTTGAGGCCCTGCGCAAAGAGGGCGTCACAATTGACGAGAAGCGCGAAGACTACGACTACGGCCGCTTTGCCTGGATCATGGATCCGGAGGGCAATCGCATTGAGCTGTGGGAGCCGCCGAAGAAGAAAGCTCCAAGCTCCAAGTCGAAAGCTACGAAGAGCCGGCGGACAAAAAAATCTCGTAAAACCTCTTGAACTCGTTTTCTCTCACAGAATCGATGAGTCTGCAAAAACCCAGGCTCCTCGACTACGCTGCACTTCGCTCGGGATGACAAGGCGGGCATTTGAGTGAAATTCAATATCACGCCGACAGCGATGAAGTGCAGAAGGCGCACTTGCGGGCCTGGATGGGGATTTCACTCAGGCATTCGGGGCATTTCTTGGTCGTGGGATCGGGTGGAATCTCGCCGCGCTTGAGCCGCGCCAGAAAAGTGTTCATGGGAACCACTATAAAGAAGTACACCGCGATGGCGACCAGCACAAAGGAGATCAAAGCATTGAGAAATGTGCCATAGAGAATTTTGCTGCCGTTGATGGTAAATGAGAAGGCAGAAAAATCAGGCTTGCCGGCAATGGCGGCGATCATCGGCGTAAGAATATTACCCACAAACGAGGTCACTACAGCCCCAAAAGCCGCGCCTATGACCACGGCAACGGCCAAATCCACGACGTTGCCGCGAACGAGAAACTTCTTGAATCCTGCGAGCATGGTTCATCCTCCCTGGGTTGAACATTGTATTTCGGAATGAGGACGTGCGAAGGAAAATTGAGTCATCCACGGCAAGCCGGGACAGGTTGGGTCATTGGGTCATCGGGTGAGTGAAGACAACAGAGAAAATTGGGCTTGTCGCGTTTCTCTAAAGGCTATACCTAATGACCATAAAAAATTGGGCCTGTCGTTTAACAGGCCCAAGAGGAGATGAGTAGTAGGGGAAAAGAGGAGATGAGTGGGGGAGAAACTTGCTAGGCTGCGCTTGCAGCCGAAGCTGGTTTGAGCGCCGGTTCCTGGTCGGCGGCCACGATCTCAAAGACACGCTCCAGCCTGGTGAGCCGCAATAGTTCACGCACATACTTGCTGGGGTTCAGCAAGCGCACACACACTCCGGCGCGGCGCGCCCACCTTACCAATCCTACGAGCGCACCCAGCCCGCTGGCATCAATCGAGTCAACGCCTGTGAGATCCACGATCAAGCGTTGCGCGCCATGCTTTTCTCCCGCGTGCAACAGCATCGTGCTGGGCTCACCGTGAACCAAAGCACCTTTACAGCGAAGAATAATTGCGCCGGTAGTACGTTCGGATTCGATACGGAATAACATAAGTGCCTCTCTCAATATGATTGCTACTAAATACTAAGACGTATTTGGCGGCAAAAAGTTCCCAAGTAATATCATTTTTTTGTAAATTTTTGTGAAAAGGGAAGAATTCACGATTTTCGATTTACGAATTACGATTTATGAAAGTCGAGACTAGTTTCACAATTGACATGAGTAAAGGGCTTGGGAAATCAGAAATCGTAAATCAGAAATCGAAAATCAAGCTCCTATTGAATGTTTTTCATATCCAGCATGGTGCCGTAGTCCTGGCCGTTGGGAGCAACGGCGCGCGCGACGATTCCGGCGAAGGTCTCACGGTATTCGGGATACTTAGCGGCGATGGTCTTAATGACGTTGGTATTTTCCTGGAAGGTTTGCGCTGTGTTGGAAACATCGGGCAGGGAATACTTTACGACCAGGTCCATGCCATTGTCTGCCGCGACAGAGAAAATATCGGTGACCTTGTAAGTTTTGCCGTTAGCGGCAATGAGGTTTACGGGGCCATTCAACGGCAGATCCGATGGGAGGGATTGCTGCGCCTCTTTATCAAGCTTGATGAGAGGGGTGAAGATGATGAAGCTGACCGGCATCACCAGCTCGCGCGCTTCCTGATAATAGAACCATGCGTTGTGGATCTCGCCTTTGGCTTTAAATTCACGCGCCTTGGTGAGGTACCAGGAGGCATCATGACCCTGAAGCTGGCTGGGTTTGGGAGGAGGGAATCCGGCGAGCTTCCAGGCAGCGCCTTCCTGCTGCAATATAAAGGAGAGCAGGTATGGTCCCTTGGGGGTCTTTACATCTTCAATGACAAGTCCATATTTACCCGCGGGAAGACTATCCAGCGTGAAGCTGACGAACTGCGGAGTACCCCAGATGCCACAAAGAAATTGGGCGTGATCGAGCACGGGCGTGCTGCCGGTGGCATCGAGCAGATAGGTCGCACGCACACTGGCTTGCCCACCGACGAAAGCCGTCTTGCTGTCATTCACCAAAGCCTCAGCCCCGGAAAAATTCGAAGCCACAGAAGCAATGGCATTCTGCCGCAAAGCAGCAGCATCGCCGCGGATAACTGCGTCGCCAAATTGGAGCGCGGTGTGCTCGAGGGCGGAGCGAGTGGAGGCGTCCATGTCGGTGACCGTAGAGCAAACCTCGGCGGAGGCGAGAGAGGCGAATAGCACGAGCGAGGCAAAGGTCAAGCCGGCAAGAGAAAAAACACGGAGGAGCCGGGAAACGGCAGATTTACTGATCATGAACTTCATAGGATGCATCTTATAACTCAAATGCCTGCGATAAAAGCTGCTTTTGCATAGATGCTTTTTAATAACGGGCAGATGTCAAGGATAAACTCTCTGCGAATGTGCAATTTTCGTACAATGTCCGGTCGCGGGGGTGCAGCGGCAATATTTAAGGAAAAACCGCTCTTGGGTAGTGCTACAATTTCAGCTTGCCGGCGGAGGACCGCGGCGTTTCTCATGTCTTATTCGCCCAGCAAGTTACGAGTGTATTTAACCTTACTAGCGCTGGCTGCAACGGCAACGTTGCCCGCCTACGCACGGCGAAACCGGTTCAATACCACCAACCCCAATCCGGAAAACCAGACGCAAATCAGCAGCCAACCGGTTCCTTCAAGCGGAGCAGTGCAATATCAAGGAGGATATGTTCCCTCCAGCGCTCCTCCGGACGCCAGAATCCAGATTCAGCCGCCTCCAAGAGCGCAACAATATGCTCTCCCGAGTGGGCCTGGGGCGTACATAGCGCCTGCTCCTGGTGCTGCCGGAAATCCGAACCCGTACCGGGTCAGCGCGATCACACCTCCGCCAAGCACCACTACTCCGGCAGCGCAGACTACGCAGTCGTATGTGGCCGCAGACTATCCGCCAAAGCCGCCGCGGGTGAGTTTTCGCAATGGGCAATTAAGTATCAGTGCAGAGAATTCCACACTGCCCGATATCCTTTCGGCGATCCATCAGAGAACGGGCGCAGCCATGGAGTTGCCCAGTACGATCAGCAACGAGCGTGTGGCCGTGAAACTCGGGCCCGCCACTACGGGCGAGGTCATGGCGGCATTGCTGAACGGCTCGCACTTCGATTACATCGTCTTGAACCGCCCGGAAGATCCGAGTTCGCCAGAGCGCATCATCCTGCGGGAGAAAATTGCGGCCGATCCCAACGCTCCCAATAATAACAATGGCTACAATAATGGTTATGTAGCCAGCGCGCAGCCACCTTCGTACCAGCCTCCTGAAGTTCAAGAGGTGCCAGAGACCGTGCCGGATGAAGAAGTCCCGGAGGCGCAGCCGCAGCCAAGGATCCCTACCTCACCAGGTGGGGATGAAGGCAATCCCAAGACGCCGGAACAGTTGCTGGAAGAGCTAAGACAGATGCAGCAGCAACGAGGACAGCCTCCGCAACAAATGCAACCACAGCAGCCGCCTTTGGGAGATAACGGGGAACCGCAGTAAAGCAGTACTCAGTAATCGGTACTCAGTACTCAGAAGCGAACCAGAGAAACAGTCGTCAGTCCTCAGGTTGAGCCACTATCATCGGAGATTGGTGGCGGGAGGCGACATGTCAGGTACCTGCACGGAGACGGGCACGTTCCACTCGAATGAAACGTTCAAAGTATGATTGGCGTTTTCGATCGTGCGCGGGAGATGATCGAGCTCGCCGATGCAGGTGCTGTAGCTGCCCATCCGGCCTTTTTCACTTAGTGCAGTGACCTTCCACATGCGGCAGGTGACGCCGTTTATCTTTTGTTCATCGCCTTCCACAATGTTGCCGTGGTCAATATCGTTCTGGATGGAAAGGCGCATCTCCTCGGCACCGGCGTTCGGAGCTGACTTGGGCTGCGTAGGATCGCTTAAACAGGGCTGCGGGGTGGGGAGAGCAACGAACAGGTCGGGGCCGGGCATGCCTTTCACCCAGGGAAGGTTGTTCTGACGATAGTACACATCGTCTCCGATGCGGGTGAATTCAGCGGTGCCGTCTGGCGAGTACTCCGCGATATGCTGCCGGTCTGGGCACACGGCTTCTTCGTTCCGGCTCATGATAAAGCGGCCGTTGACGCCGATCTGCATGCTCATCTTCCAACTGTTCACGGTCTGCAACGCGTACAGTTCCTTTTTCAATTCGCTTTGGCCTGCACTTGGGCGCAAAAATAAAAAGAGCATGAGCAACAGCAACACGCCGATGAGCGTGAGATAAATACCTCTTTGGGAAATGCGCGGCCTCCAGAGGGAGCAGTATATAGGATTTAAATTCGGAACAAATAACCCATTCTTAGAGTCCCAGGGTGACATAGTGGGCGGAAGACCTGACCACCTTGCCACCGGCCCCGAACTCGAAATACTCCGATGCATTACTGCCATCGTGACGGCGATAGTGAATGATGAGGGAGTCTACACCGGAGAGAACTGCCAGCAACTCGAAATGAAGGTCTGGGCGAAGCGCCAAGCCCTTGGACCAATACGCTTCAATGGATGCCTTGCCCTTCAACCTGCCTGACGACTCGCCCATGAGCTTGATGATGAAGGGCGAGGAAAACTCGAATTCTTCAGAGTAATGAGAAAGGATCCGGTTCAGATCGTGGCTGTTCCAAGCATCGATCCATTCAGCCGCAAAGGCCTGGGCAAGTGCGTGTTCGATCATGGGCTCTAACTCCATATTTAGTTTAGAGATAAAGCGGTGCAGGAACAAGACGAGGTGGATTGTCCTCCAAGTGTTCTCGCTCGCAAACAAAGGAGATGGCTTCGAGTCCCTGGCTTCTCGTTCTGGCGCTTCTGGTCCTAGTCTTAGAATCTGTTGGGTGGCGCCAAGGGAGGTGTTTCGATCAGGATGGGCTTGTTCCAATCCGAATAGGTAATCACCAGCGAGCGGTCTGGTGCAGCCACTTCCAAGGGCAGGTCCTGTTCATCTATGCAGACCACGAACGAATCACGCCAACCGGTCGACGCCGGGACGCTGGCCGTCCAATCGCGGCAGAGATCGCCATTCACGCGGCGAGTGTCACCGCGATGGATGCGCCCTGATTGCAAGACTACATCCATAGTGCCCAGGAAATCATCCATGCCGCGAGGACCCCAGGTGCAAGGAGAAGAAATCATGCGTTCGGAAACACCGGCGAGCATCCAATCGGAACCCTTACGCATATAGCTGCCGTTGATTGTGTCAATGGTTTCGCTTTCCTGCGGTGGCTGGCCGTAACTTGTACTGGTTTGCCAGGTGTGCACACTCGAAGGACAGTACACCTCCATGTGCGCATCGTTGGAGCGATCAGGCTCGTTCATTACACGATGCGAGCGCCAACTTTGGGCGAGGCGCAAGGCATGATCCATCTTGCGGAACTCATCAGGTCCCTGGCTGGAATGAAGGTAGATAGCCACGGAGATTAGCAGCAGAAGAAGCATCGCCGCACCAGCTCCGAGTCTGCGTTTTAGCTCCCACTGCATCATGACTCAATAATAAGAGCGCAGCGGAGGAGGTTCCGGCGGAGGAGGCATCTCAGGCTCCAAGACTGTAATAGGCTGGTTCCATTTGGAGTAGTGCGTTACAGAATCAGGAGCTCCCGCAATGCGGATTTCACGGGGAAGATCATCATCCCCGTTGATGCACAAGGTCATTACCTGAGGCGGCCCGAAGCGAGCTGGAATCTCCCACCTCCAGTCGCGGCAGCTCTCACCCGCTACCATGCGTTTATCACCTTTTTCCGACTTACCTATCATGAGAATGTCATGTACGGAGTCGAGCAGAGGCGGGTGAACCAGGCAGTTATTGCCGCCGCGACGTCCATGCTCGCTGCGTTTCCAGTCCTTGCCCGTGGTCCGTTCGTAGTAGGCCGTGGGCAGCTCTACGGTTTCCCAATCTGTGCTGGGCGCGCCGTTGTGCATATCTACATGTATTACCTGGCGAAAGGTGTTGGGACAAACAACCTCCTGGAGGGTGCTTTCGTCGTGATCAGGGCTGGGTGACTGGCTCTCCATGCGCCAGCTTGTCGCTTTCTGCAGGGCCACTTGCGTACGCTTGAGTTGTCGCTCGGCAGCGCTGGGCAACAAATAAAGATAAAGCAATAGCCCAATGACAGGAAGGTATCCAAAACGAACAAGTATGTATTTCAGCACTTGTTTGCCACGCTCCAAATAGGGAATGCCCACAAGCATAGCAAAGCGGCTGGGAGAAAGAAATTACGATTTTTCCTGGAATGTTACTTTAGTTTAGAAGCCATTTTGGACTTGGCGGTCTCGGCAGCTCTGAAAATGTGCTTTAGTCGCCGCTGGAAGTGGCGTGAACCTGTGCGCGAACGGGCTCCGGATCGGAAGCAGGACGGCGGTCCATAAGCTTTAAAAGAGCGCAGATGGCCAAATAGCCGGAGAGAATTCCAAAGAAAAAGGCGGAGGCCACGGTGAGAATAAGGGCCGTGAATGTCATGAACGTAAGCAATATGTCCTCAAGCTAAGATGTTGACGATGAAGCTGCTGTTGTGGCTCAATCCTGTATGCTTCCAGCAGTACACACAATATGCTTTTTACCTTAAAACTCCACTGCCTTGAGTGCATGTCCTAAGGTAATGGAAGCAAAGCCGACCTTTACTCTACCGCGCATTGACGGGTTTCAGTGTTAACAAATAAGATACTGCTGTACCCTCGCATTCTTAACCCGGCGGGGGTGTCTGAGGGGGGTACCCCGCTCCGTCAGAAGAAAAAGACCCGTTGTAGGATGGCCATCAATAAGATCACGGTCCGTGGAGCCCGGCAGCATAACCTGAAGAACGTCCACGTGGAAATTCCGCGGAACAGCCTGACGGTGATCACGGGATTGAGCGGTTCAGGCAAGTCGTCCCTGGCGTTTGACACGATCTACGCCGAAGGACAGCGCCGCTACGTTGAGACGCTCTCTGCCTACGCCCGCCAGTTTCTCGACCAGATGGAGCGGCCGGACGTGGACTCGATTGACGGACTCTCGCCTGCCATTTCCATCGAACAAAAGACCACATCGCGCAGTCCGCGCTCGACGGTTGGGACCATCACCGAAATCTACGATTACCTGCGCGTGCTGTATTCCAGCATCGGCGTACCGCACTGCCCGCAGTGTGGGCGCGCCATCAGCCGGCAGTCCGCTGAGCAGATTGTGCAGCGCGTGATGGCGCTGAAACCGGAAGAGCGGGTGATGATCCTGGCGCCGATTGTGCGCGGACGTAAAGGTGAGTTCAAGAAGGAGATGGAAAAGCTGGCGCAGCACGGCTTCACCCGCGCCCGGATTGATGGCGAACTGCTCAACCTGGAAGACGAGATCGCACTCGACAAACGCAAGAACCACACCATTGAAGTGGTGATAGACCGGCTATTGGTCAAAACGGGAATCGAAAAGCGGCTGGAGAATTCTGTGACCCTGGCGATGAAGCTGACCGGGGGACTGGTGCAGGTCTCGGTGGTGGGCGGGGAAGAGCAGCTTTATTCGGCGAAGCTGGCATGTCCGACGTGCGGCATCAACGTACCACAACTGGAGCCGCGCTCGTTTTCCTTCAACAGCGTGTACGGAGCTTGTCCGGAGTGCAACGGACTGGGCAGCAAATATGATTTCGATCCGGCAAAGGTGATTACCGATTGGTCGAAGCCGCTGTTTGACGGCGGACTGGGGCCGGGATCAGGCTCGGCAACACTGCAAAACATGCTGCAAATTCTGGCTGTGGCCCATGGTTTTGATCTGGCAACTCCGTTTGAGAAGCTGCCGGTAAAGACGCAGAGTCTTATCCTCTATGGGGAATCGCAGAATGGCACCGGTACCACGGGTAAGAAGAAGAAGACGGGGTTCCGGGGGGTACTCGGATTCCTGAAGCAGAACCTGGAAGAGGCCACATCAGATAGCTATCGCGAGTGGCTGCTGAATTATATGTCGGCCACAAAATGCCAGGTTTGCAAAGGAAGACGCCTGAGGCCGGAGAGCCTGGCCGTGAAAGTCAATAAGATGTCCATCGCGGATTTTGTCGCACTCTCGGTTACGCGCGCCGTTGAAGCAATCTCGGCCTTGAAATTAAACGAGCGCGAAAAGGCCATCGCGGGGAGGGTGGTGCGCGAGGTCCAGGAGCGGCTGGAGTTTTTGCACGCTGTGGGGCTGGGGTATATCTCGCTCGAGCGTTCGGCGGCGACGCTTTCCGGAGGCGAAGGGCAGCGCATACGGCTGGCAACCCAGATCGGTTCACGATTGCGCGGCGTGCTCTACGTTCTGGATGAGCCTTCCATCGGCCTGCATTCACGGGATAATGACCGCCTGCTGCGCTCGCTGGAAGCGTTGCGTGATCTGGGGAACACGGTGCTGGTGGTCGAGCACGATGAAGAGACCATCCGGCGGGCCGATTACGTGATTGACCTTGGTCCGGGGGCGGGACGGCATGGCGGCGAGCTGGTCGCTGCCGGCAAACCCGCAGAGATCGCCCGCGTGCCCGGGTCGCTGACCGGTCAGTATATTGCCGGCAAGGTGAAGATTGCATCGCGTCCTGCGCGCCGGCAGCCGAACGGGAAGGCCATCACCGTCGTAGGCGCACACGAGAACAACTTGCGCAACCTGGATGTGGCTTTTCCCCTGGGGGTGATGACGGTGGTGACAGGGGTTTCCGGTTCGGGCAAATCAACCTTGGTCAACGACATTCTGTATCGCGCCCTGGCGCGGCAGCTCTACCGTTCGCGCGAAGAGCCCGGCGAGCACAAGGCAATTTCTGGGGCGGAAAACATAGATAAGGTCATCCAGATTGACCAATCGCCGATTGGGCGCACGCCACGCTCGAATCCGGCAACCTATACCGGGGTATTTACGCAGATCCGCGAGCTCTACGCCATGCTGCCGGAGTCACGCGAACGGGGATACAAGGCCGGACGCTTCTCGTTCAACGTCAGCGGAGGACGCTGCGAGGCCTGCCAGGGCGAAGGGCAGCGGCGCATTGAGATGAATTTTCTGCCTGACGTGTACGTGGTTTGCGAAGTCTGCGGAGGAAAGCGCTACAACCACGAAACGCTGCAGGTGCGTTTCAAGGGATGCTCGATTGCCGATCTGCTGGAGACACCGGTTTCAGACGCGATTCCCATTCTGGAAAACGTGCCGCAAGTGCACCAGAGATTGCAGACGCTGGAAGACGTGGGGCTGGGGTATATCCAATTAGGACAATCGGCGACGACGCTTTCGGGCGGCGAGGCGCAGCGCATCAAACTGGCGCGGGAGTTGAGCAAGCGGCAAACTGGAAAAACCCTGTACCTGCTGGATGAGCCCACGACCGGGCTGCACTTCGATGATGTGCGCAAGCTGCTGGATGTGCTGCACCGTCTTACCGATCTGGGCAACACCATCATTATTATTGAGCATAATATGGATGTGATCCGCAGCGCGGACTGGATCATTGATCTTGGCCCCGAGGGCGGCGAGCAAGGCGGGCATCTGGTAGCACAGGGAACACCCGAGCAGGTGGCGCGCGTCAAGAAGAGTTATACGGGACAGGCACTGGCCGGGAAGTCAGAAGTCGGAAGTAAGAAGTAAAAAGATTGGGTTATCCACGGCAGGCCGGGACAGTTTGGGTCATTGAGTCATCGGGTCATTGGGTAACTGTAAAATCGGGTTTGGAACCACTCAATAGCGCCGCTCAATAGAATTTAAGCAAAAGATCTCTGAATTATGTCTACGCCGCTCAATCCGTTGCCGCCAGAGCAACTGGAGCTTCCGCAGGAACTTGCGCCCCAGCAGACTATGGGTACTCCAGGAACTGGTCTTCAACCTGATCTTCAATCGGGTCTTCCCTCTGGAGTTGGTTCTGGGGGTTTTTTCGGGGCGGCTGCTCGAGCGAGGAGAGAAGACCCTGCATGGACAATTTGGGACGTGCTGCTGCTGGTAGTCATTTTCGTTGTGATGACGTTTATCGCGATACCTATAACCGAAGTAGTGGTGGGAGCATCGCATCTTTTTGGGTACAGCCTGAATCAGATCCTCCATAACAGGAAAGAGCTGGACAGATTTTGGAGCGACCTGCGTATCATTTTGCCGGTGCAGTTGTTGATTTATGCTTTCCTGCTGTTTGTGATGGTCAGGCTGGTTCGCGCCCGTGCCCGGGTCGAGCAAGGGTTTTTTGTCAACCTGCGCTGGCGGTGGCCGCGCGACATCTGGCCCGGTTTCTTGTTGGGGGGAACAATTCTGGCGATTGCGGTGCAATGGATCTCAGCCCGGCTCCCTGTTCCTCCGTCGCTGCCGATTGACCAGTATTTTCAAACGCCAACCTACGCCTACCTGATGGCCGGCTTCGGCATCCTGGTAGCTCCCTTCATCGAAGAGCTGTTCTTCCGGGGGTTCCTGTATCCCGCTTTGGCGCGCCCCTTGGGGGTGGCGGCCGCGGTTATTTTGACCTCCGTGCCTTTTACGCTGATGCATGGCTTGCAACTCAGCTTTGCCTGGGCTCCGATGCTGATGTTGCTGATAGTTGGAGTTGCGCTTGGCCTCGTGCGCGCCCGCACCAAGTCGCTCGCGCCCAGCGTGCTGGTTCACATAGGCTATAACACCACCATATTTGCAATGATTTTCATCGACACAGGCGGGTTCAAGCATTTGGAGAAGATGTGAGAGAGGCTGTTGGCAGTTGCCGGCAGCCAGTTTTCACGATTAAATTGCGGAGGGCGCAGAGCGGCTCTGAAGCCTGAAATCAAGCTGAGCTGCCACTTCTGGCTGTGGCTGAGCTTGGTACCCGATATGGCTTCTCGAACCCAAGTGTGCAAGTAAGTAGCCAGAATGCTATAGAATCTGAGGGGATGTCCTGTTATCTTTTTATCTTTAACAGTTTATGAATGACGCACGCGAATCTTTGCTGCACGCGCTCGCCGAAAAATCGTTCCAGTTGGGGGAATTCAAGCTCTCAGGCGGGGGCACCAGCGACTACTACATTGACTGCCGCACCACTACGCTGGATGCTGAAGGGGCGCGTCTGGCTGCGAAGGTCTTTTATGACGAGATGCACGAGAGCGGCCTGAAACCGGAAGCGGTGGGCGGAATGACGATAGGCGCAGACCCAATTGTCACCGGTATTGCCATTTTAAGCGCGCAGAGAATCCAGGGGCGCACGACCGACAGCAGCCTGGATAAGGCGGGACGAAGACTCATTCACGGCTTTATCGTGCGCAAAGCAGAAAAAGAGCACGGCACAGGGCAACGGATTGAAGGCTTCCGCAGAAAAGGAGCCAGGGTCTTTATCGTGGATGACGTGTGCACCAGCGGCAGATCCATCATACAAGCCATCGAGGCGGCCCGGGAGTTCGGCTTCGACGTCGTCGGCGCAATGTGCCTGGTGGAGCGGGAAGAGGCCAACGGACGCGGCGCCGTGGAAAGAGCCGCCGATCCGGCGCCCTTCGTAACCATTTTTACAGCCAATGACGTGCGCGAAAAACACCTGCATATCCGGCAGCAGGAAGAAGACCCACTTTTAGGGTTGGGAGAAGTTTGCGAGCTATGCGGCCGTCCCGCGGTCACCGTTCTGCCGAACCGGCGTTGCGCTGCGCACGAGAAATAATTGGTTCATTGAATCATTGAGTCATTTCCCAACAATCGTGGCAAATCAAAACATGAGTATCCCTAGCTTTTCTCTTATTGGCCGATAGTGGGTCAGTTTCCGGGTAGTCCGTGATCCGGGCACAATCCCGAAAAGCCCCGCTAGACTAGTCGGCTGCGAAGCAGGTCACTTCTACGTGTACACGACTACTACGGCCAAATGGTTTCTCGGATCGACGACCGCCCCACCTTTTATGCAAGCGCGTTTTTCAGGTCCAATCCTCAGCGGTGCCGCGCGGGACTGCTCGCGACAGCTAGCGACAGTCCTGGCGAGCGCTAGCCATCTCTTGGAGCTCGTTGGCGGCCGTTCTGTGAGCCGGGTAATCGATTCTCTGTCCAGCCACCAGAAAGGAGCTATCTTCCTGGCAGTCGGTGACCAGCGCGGTACAAGCACAATAACGCTTGACACTATCTGTCTGAGATATATCATGAAGATATATGAAACGCTCGGTCGCCCACTCACTCCTTGGCATCCTTTCCCTCCGAGCCATGTCCGGTTACGACATCCGAAAGTTCGTCAAAGAAAATATTGGTTATTTCTGGAAAGAAAGCTATGGGCAGATCTACCCCATGCTCAAGCGCATGGCTGCAGAGGACCTGGTGGATGTGCGCGTCGAACGCAAGAGTGGCAAGCCCGATCGCCAGGTCTACTCACTCACTCGGACCGGGCACTCGGAGCTTGAGAGGTGGCTCGGCCGGCCCCCGGTACCACCGTCCCCCCGGAACGAGCTTCTTCTCAAGCTCTTCTTTGGCCGCCTGGCCAAATCACAGGACATGGTCCGCCATGTCAAGGAATTTCGCCGCCACCACGAAGGGCTGTTGCAACAATATTCCCGTGTCGAGAAATGGCTGAATCGTGAGCATGCAAACCATCCTGGCCTGCCTTATTGGCTCATGACGCTGGACTACGGCAAGCGATATTCGCGCATGGCGCTCGCTTGGAGCGAAACAACATTGCCCGCCCTCGAGCGTGCCGACAAAAGGCGGGAAGGACCCACACCGAAACAAGAAGGAGGTAAGAGGCCATGAATACCTGGTTTCCGTATGTCCGCATTTTGCACATCGCCTGCGGCATGATTGCTCTCTTCGTAGCGCCAGTAGCAATGTTGACGCTCAAGGGAGGTCTGGTGCATCGCCGTTGGGGAAAGATTTACTTCTGGACGATGGCTGTCGTTGCCACGACCGCAATGATCATGGCCGTCTACCGGCCCATCGTCTTTCTGGCACTGCTCGCCATCTTCAGCTTCTATTTCGCCTTTCGCGGTTACCGAAGCATTCTGCGAAAACGCCAGAGTGCTGAGGTTATGGATTGGATCGGCGCGCTGCTCACCTTGGCGGGGAGTCTCAGCCTAGTCGCACTGGCGATTCATCCTCTTAGGGGTCAATTCCTGCCTGCTCCAGCGGTTTCATTCGCGTTCGGCCTAATCGGTGTCTTGATCTCAGGAAGCGACATATGGCGATTCCTCCGGCCACCGGCCGACCGAAATGCGTGGTGGTACAGCCACATGGGTGGGATGCTCGGATCCTACATCGCTACGGTGTCCGCATTTTCTGCCGTGAATTTTCACTTTCTGCCGGTCGTCATTCGCTGGCTGTGGCCTTCGGCAATCGGCATTCCAGGAATTTTTCTTTGGATTGGATATTACCGCAAGAAATTCACTCGCAGCCCAAGCAAGGTTGCTGCGAAAGAGCTCTAGAAAAATGTTGGCGGTCCAAATTACAGCTTATTCATCGCGGTTGGCTGACAAGGAAGAAATTATGCAGAACTCGAACACAGATGGCGAACATGTATGGAATGGCGGACAGATTGTCGCGTGGGTGCTGCTGCTCTTTTTCTTGATCTTTCTGTGTTTGCTGCCCTTCCTCATCGGAGGTGTAGGCGTATGGTCGGCAATTCGGAAACGGACGCGCTCCTATTAGCGAAAGCCCGTCATGATCCCGTAAATGTTCTAAAATCAAAGATTCATGATAAAGACCTTGGAATGGACAGAGGCGGGCGTACGTTTTATTGATCAGACCAAGCTGCCCACGGAAGAAGTCTACGTCACCTGCAGCGACTACGAACAGGTAGCCGACGCGATCCGCACCATGATCGTGCGTGGCGCGCCGGCCATCGGAGTGGCCGCGGCGATGGGGGTCGCACTGGGAGTGCAGAACAGCTCTGCCCGCGACCATGCCGGTCTGCGCCAGGAGCTGGACGAAATCAGCAAAGTCATAGCGGCCACGCGGCCGACAGCGGTCAACTTGTTTTGGGCCATCGAACGCATGCAGCGCAAGTTTGATGCTTTGCAGAGCCTCAGCATTCCAGAGATCAAGCAGGCGCTGGTCGAAGAAGCGCAACGCATGTATGTAGAAGATATTGCCGCCAATCAGGCCATGGGCCAGCATGGCGCGACCCTGATGCCGGCCAGCGGAGGCGTATTGACCCACTGCAATGCCGGTGCTCTGGCGACCTGCGGTTATGGCACGGCGCTAGGGGTGATCCGCGCGGCGGTGGAGGCGGGGAAGAAGATTCACGTCTTTGCCGATGAGACCCGGCCATTCCTGCAAGGCTCGCGTTTGACTGCATGGGAGCTGAATAAAGACGGCATTCCGACGACGGTCATCTCCGACAACATGGCGGGCGCGATGATGCGGCAGGGCAGGATCGGTGCTGTCGTAGTCGGGGCCGACCGCATTGCCGCCAATGGCGATGTAGCCAACAAGATTGGAACTTATACGGTTGCAGTGCTGGCAAAAGAGCATGGGATTCCGTTCTATGTGGC
>DATHMF010000100.1 GCA_035487355.1 Terriglobales bacterium
TCGGCGATTCAGTTCTGCCGTTTCTCTCTGGTGCAAGGAACCTGGATTTGGCATACTACACAGGCTTCTGCATCCCATTCGACCCTGTTCATGGGTTGATAAAAATGCCCACGCCTATGGGTAATCAAAACACCGTCAAAATATAATGACCTCGTCATGCGCAAGGCTTCTTTTCTTTACCTCTGCTTCGCCGTGCTTTACTTCTGCTTCGCTGTGCTTCTCATTTCCGTGCCTGTGGTTACCGGCATCCCTCAAACTCGAAGCCCTTCTGTCACCGATGATTGTCCTTACTGTCAGTTGTACGGGCAGCGTTTTCGCACCAAGGTAGACCTATATTTATTTCAGGGCACAGGCGAACCTCACTACAAATATTTCGGCGTGAGTAACAGCGGCTCAGATAATAAACACGCAGTTAATAAACAAAAACCGAGACCCGCAACCCTGCCTCGCACCATCAGTAAAGCCTACGTTGGCCATACCTACAGGACCGCAAAAATACTCGACATCATACCGGCCGGATCCGAGTTCACCGTAGAAAGCGCCACACACGAAGTTTTGCTGACCAGTGGCGAGCATATCGGCCTTATGTGCAGGCTGTTCTATAACGGGAAAGAAGTGGAATTGGTGGGGGCCGAATTTATCCAGGTTCACACAGAAAACGCCCGAGCGGCTTCGCCCACATCCCGGCCAAACCCTGATATAGATGACAGCATCGCCGCGAAGCTCGATGTGCCGGGCACTAAGTAGCGGGGCAGCCTGCGTTGAGAACTGCTTTTACAGAAGCATTTCCATGTAGACATCCGAACGCGCATAAGGCGAGGGCGTCAACCGTTCAGGCGGGAGATGCCGGAAGCCGACCGATTCATACAAATGGATCGCGTTGGGCAGCTTGCTGCTGGTTTCCAGGTACAGCCGACGCGCGCCCAGTGCTCTGGCTTGCTCGATCGTGTATTGCAGCACCTTGCGCCCGACACCGTGCCCCCGGTGACGCTCGGCAACCGCCATCTTGGCAAGTTCGAACTCACCCGGCTTCATGGCAAGCAATGCACAGCAGCCGATTGGCTCGCCATCGGCGACGGCAATAAAAATGTGTCCGCCTGGCTTCAGGATCTTGCCCACAGGATCGCCCAGTGTGACATGGTCCTTCTCTTCCATATTGAAATGCTTGGCGATCCACTCTTCATTGAGCTGGCGGAAGGCCTTTTCGTCGCCTGACTGAAATGGCCGAATTTGGATGTTGGATGCGGTCATGCGAATGCTATCTGCAGGTTCCGTGGCGGAACCAGACGATGAACTTGAATACGCGGCAGAAGTCGGTAGGTCCTTGTGCATTGTAACCTCCATAGGACAATCTAGGCCGCGGTGGAACAATATGTCCAATATCTTGTTCGTAGAGATTAAGATGTATTGTGTATGGATCAGCAGATCGAGTTGCGCCACCTGCGATACTTTGTGGCGGTTGCCGAAGAGCTGCATTTCGGACGGGCGGCCAAGCGTCTCCATCTGGCCCAGCCGCCACTCTCCCAGCAGATACGCAAGCTGGAAGAGATCCTCGGACATGCGCTCTTCACTCGCACCTCCCGCCACGTGAAGCTTACCAGCGCCGGTGAGCTGTTTCTCGACCGGGCCCGCAGCACGCTGCGCAAGGTGCAGGAAGATATGGAGACCGCGCGTAGCGTGGGCCGCGGCGAGCTTGGGTCCCTGACCGTGGGCTTCATCGGATCGGCCATGCTCACGTCAATACCGGCGATACTGGGAGAGTATCGCCGCCGGCATCCACGACTGAACCTGCAGTTGCGCGAGTCTTACACAGCCGGCGTAGTTCAGGCGCTATTGCAGGGAACTCTGGATGTAGGATTCCTGCGTGATGGTGGCAGCATCGAAGGACTTGAGGTGGAAACACTGTTTTCCGAACCATTCGTCGCGGTGTTGCCCAAGCGGCATCTCCTGGCGACGCGCAAAACGCTCTCTGCCTCTGCGCTCCGTGACGAGCCTTTTGTCTTCTTCTCGCCCAATGTAGGCAGCCGAGCCTATCAAAAGACGGTTTCGATTTGCGAGGAGTTCGGCTTTCGTCCGCAGGTCGTGCAAGAGGCGCCCCAGTGGCTCACGATCTTACGGCTCGTGGGTGCGGGCCTGGGTGTAACCATCGCACCCGCATGTGTGGAGCGCATCGCCGCTCCCGATGTCGTATGCCGCCGCCTGCGGAGGACCGCGGTCAAGAGCGATATCGAGCTGGCATATCGTATCGGCGAAGATCGGGCCATCGTGAAAACGTTTTGTTCCATGGTGAGAAGCAGTCTTGGGCCAAATGGAAAGAGATGACTTTGTTCCGCATGGCCCGTGTCCCCATACTCTTAATCGTTTAGTTTTCCCAAACAGACATGTTAGAACTTTGAACTTGACTGGCTTCCAGTCAACACCATAGTGTGCTACCGGAAGCTGGTTTGCAGGTTCTCCGCACAAGGGCCTTCATACAAGTGAATGGGTAATCCAATAACCTGGAAACAGTTCCCGCCCCGGAGAAACCACGAGCCGTCTGACCTAACCCCAGACGCTACTTCCCGAGAGAAGGAACTAGCATTCCACACAGATGGTCGAGTTGTGTTCAGGCATAGACCAAAACATTCCGTATTGTGCGAAGAGCAGAAGCCGATCTGCCCTCATTCAATCATTACAAGAACAATTCCGGCAATCACACTACGGCCGCTGATCAGAACAGCAGCCGCTTGAATATATAGGAATCCAGATGCTTAGAACCGTATCCACTCCCACCGGAGATCGTGAAACCATGACCATGATGACGACCGCCTCTCCCAGCCCCGGGGAAAAGCGGGAGGTGCTGGAAGAAGTGCTGCAAAGCGCGTCGTTTATTCGCGCCGACCAGTTACGTAACTTTCTCCGTTACATCTGCGAGATGGAAATTGCGGGACGTGCCAGCGAACTCTGCGAGTTCCGCATCGGCATCGAAGCATTCGGCCGTTCCGCCGATTACTCACCGATAGAAGATGGCATCGTCCGCCGCCGGGCCGTCAACCTGCGGGAAAAGCTGCACGAGGTCTATGCCACCGAGTTGGCCCATGCCAGGATTCGCATCGAGTTGCCCAAGGGCAGGTACGTGCCGCGCTTTGTGCGGGTCGAACCTGAGCGCGCGCTCGAAGTTGTGCCGGCCACAATCTTGCCATTGGAGCGTTCCCATGCTATTGACGCGCCTGCCCGCTTTGATGCCGTGGCGTCAGAACGTCGCTACTTCAATTCCCTCTCGTTTGCCATGGGTTTGGTTTTTGGGGCGCTGCTGTGTGCAGTGGTTTTTTTGGTTTTCCGCTCACTCGCCGCTTCTCACGCTGAGGCCGCGCCTCTCCCTGCAACGCCGTCTGCTGCTGCCACTGCCGCAGCCATCCCGGTTGAATCGGGCGTAACCTACGAAGCCGAAGCTAAGGAGAATATTCTCAACGGCAGAACTGAACCTTCTGCCTGTACATGGTGCTCAGGCGGAAACCGAGTGCGCTACATCGGAGGTAAGAAGAAGAACTTCCTGGTGTTGAATAACATCACCGTCTCGAAGAGTGGAAACTACGAGATGGTGATCTACTACCTACTGAACGGCGCCAGGTCCTTCTTCATAAGCGTGAATGACGGCCCCGCGGTTGATGTACCGGTAAAGGGCAGCACATGGTTAGAGGACTCCAGGCTTTCTATGACCGTCTCGCTCAAGGCCGGCAGTAACCATATCAAGTTTTATAACGATACGGCCTATGCTCCCGACCTCGATCGCATTGTCATTCGCTAGAGCGAAACCCGGTTCGCTCTAGTGGATGGTTTTGGTTTTTCGCGACATGTAATCCATGAGCAGATATTGGCCTAAGGTGTAAGGCGTGGTGAAGTAGGCCTTGCCGCGGCACATTTCTGTTACCTTCTGGACGAACTGCACCAGGCCGTAGTCGCTGGCCAGCATGAAAGTATTAATTAAAACTCCGGCACGTTTGCATTTGGAAACTTCTTCCAGCGTCTGGCTGACCACGAGCGGGTCGAGGCCGAAGGCGTTCTTGTAAATTCTTCCGTCTTCCAAGGTCAGGGCTGAGGGCTTGCCGTCGGTGATCATGACGATCTGCTTCATGTCTTTGCGCTGGCGTTGCAGGATGCGCTGCGCCAGCCGCAGACCTTCGCGCGTGTTGGTGTAATACGGCCCAACCTGCACACGGGCCAACTGCGACAGTGGGACCTCTTCCGCAGAATCATGAAAAAGAACCAGGGAAAGCGAATCGCCCGGATACTGCGTGCGGATGAGATGGGAAAGCGCCAGAGCAACTTTTTTGGCGGGAGTAAAACGGTCTTCCCCGTAAAGAATCATGGAGTGGGAGCAATCGAGCATCACTACGGTGGCGCAAGAGGACTGATACTCGCACTGATGCACCTGCAGGTCGGAGTATTCGATGTTCAGTGGTATCTGCAGGCCTTCACGCCGGATGGCACGCTTCAGAGTTGCGGTGATATCGAGATTGAGCGTGTCGCCAAATTCGTAGGTCCGCGAAGCACCGCTGGCTTCGACGCCGGTCGCCATGTCACGGGTGTCGTGGCGGCCAAAGCTTGATTTTCCCAAGGAGCCCAGCAGATCGCGCAAGGTTTTAAAGCCCAGGAAGTCGAGGCTTTTATCGGTGACCTCAAAGCGCGCCTGGCCCTGGGGCATTCCGGTCTGGCCAGCCGTGGGCGATTGCTGCGAAGGATCATGGGGCTGATCAATCGAGATAAAATCCTGCTGCTCCATGCGCTGGATCAATTCCTCAATGAGCTGATCCAGGGTTCCTTCCATCTGCATCTGGTTGATCTGCTCTTGCAGTCTTTCATCGAGCAGGTCGCCATTCAGCAGGGCCTCTTCGATGGCGCGGCGCAAGTCGTCGAGGGTATGCTCGCCGGGCATCTGGTAGAAATCCATGTAGGAGTTCTGGAATCCGCTCTGCAGCAGATAGTCGGAGAGGGCATTGAGCAGGTCTTCCATGCTCATCTCTCCGGCGGGATTGGGAACGTATTTGCCGTAGCGGGTAAACTTCATAAGCTTCTCGAACTTGACTTCATCAACATTGTTTAAAACTTTGCCCTATTCTCTCGCATCTGCGCTGTCTTTATATCCCTTGTTCGGGCAGTCCCCCCACCCCCATTACTTGAAGTAGTGTCTGCGGCTCTAAACTATTGGAAATAAATAACATAGGGCGCATAAGCTTGGTCTTTCAAGTAATGTCTTTCCCCTTCCCTTCATATCATCTGTTCACACAAACCAGAGATACCTCGGGGAAATGATAGGCCGAAATTCCTCAAGAGCCAATATTTTGATATCAGTTTGATACCACAATACAGTTCTCAGTTCACGGTTCTCAGTTCTCAGAAAATTACAAGTTCCCTTCAAAACCTCGTTTGCTCCCGCTTCAGTTAAAAGACCTGCGGCCCCTGCCTCCCGGAATGTCGGGACGAGTCTCCGGTTCCGGGCGGTGCGGTTGCTTGGCGCTGGCCTTGAATACACGTTCTTCGTTGCGGCTGATCTTCTTGTGTGCGTAAAGACCTTCCAAAACGAACTCTGCGGCAGCGACCTGCTCTTCAACCACGTCTTTTGTCTTCACGCCCAGGGCAGCGAGTTTTTCACTGAGTCCTTGAATGCTTTTCAGCGTGCTGAAGACCTCGGCGGCGCCCGCAGTGTCGGAGACTTTGATCTCGCCCCCGAGATCAAACCACTGCACAATCTGCTGCATGTTGGCACCATCGAAATAACCATCGAAGGTCTTGGCAATGGCAGCGCGGATGAGATCGTGAGCGACGTTATCGGCGCCGCGCATCTCGCCTTCGTACTCCAGCTCCAGTTTGCCGGTGATGGCAGGAAGCGCAGAGTAGATATCCCCAATGCGGGGAACAACAATCTTTTCATCATTGCGCAGCGAACGCTGCTCGGCGCTGGAGATCACGTTTTCCATGCAACTGATGGGCAGGCGCTGGCTCACGCCCGAGCGCTTGTCTATCTTTTTATCTTCGCGGGCGGCGAAGGCAATATGTTCCACAACCTCGCGCACGAATTGCGGGATGGTCAGCGGCATGCCATTACGGCGCTCCCATGCCTCCTGGGCGGTAATGGCCAAACCTTCTTCCACGGTCGCGGGATAGTGAGTGCGAATCTCAGAGCCGATACGGTCTTTCAGCGGTGTGATGATCTTGCCGCGCGCGGTGTAGTCCTCTGGGTTGGCGCTGAAGACCAGCGCTACATCGAGCGGCAGGCGGACAGGATAGCCTTTAATTTGTACGTCGCCTTCTTGCATGATGTTGAACAGGCCCACCTGAATTTTTCCGGCCAGATCGGGAAGCTCGTTGATGGCAAAGATGCCGCGATTGGCGCGTGGGAGCAGGCCGTAGTGTACGGTGTGCTCGCTGGCGAGATCGTGTCCGCCACGGGCGGCCTTGATGGGATCAATGTCGCCAATCAGATCGGCGATGGTTACATCCGGCGTCGCCAGTTTTTCGACGTAGCGCTCTTCGGCGGTCACATAAGCAATTGGGGTTTCATCTTTCTTTTCTGCGATCACTTCCATGCACCGGCGGCAAATAGGCGCATAGGGATTATCGCGAATTTCGCATCCACTGACGTACGGCATGTGCTTATCGAGCAGCCCGGTGAGGGCGCGCAGGATGCGGCTCTTGGCTTGTCCGCGCAGGCCGAGAAGAATGAAATTGTGGCGCGAGAGAATGGCGTTCACAATCTGCGGAATCACGGTATCGTCATAGCCGACGATGCCGGGAAAAATTGGACCCGATTTCTGATTGCGCAACCGTTTCAGTAAATTGTCGCGGAGTTCGTCTTTCACGCGGCGATTTGCCAGCCGTTCTTCAGAAAATTCGCTGCGACGCAGCTCGCCAAGGGTGCGAGGAAGGCTCATAAGGAAATACACCTCCTGCTTGAGAAAAACAGGTTTGTTGTGCTTGATTATACGCTTTGGCGCAGATTGGTCGCTGGAAGTGGTTTTCGGTCGATAGTATTTCGCGGAGCGCCGTCCCTTCGGGACTTGGGTCCTTTTCCCGTCGATACCCAGCGTTGAAACGCTGGGCTATAACACGCCGCCCCTTGCGGGGCTGTTCTTTCTTGGAATGCCAGAGAGACCGAATTTTTCACAAGCAATGAAGCCGAGTTGAATCTGCCCGTGCGTGGGCAGGATGCTCACACGACAGCCGGCGAGACGCCGGCGCTACGTCTAATGTGCGTGGCCGTTACTGCCGGCTTTGGTGCGGATATGGAGGGCACGGCTGACTTTGGGGATCAGGGCCTCGTAATAAGCAATGAGAGTTGAGACCCGCTCGGCCTCGGAGCGGATTCCCAGAAGCGATTGTTTAAATTCCAGGTCGAGCGGGACGCGCGCGGCCACTTCGAAAGCGAGCGCGGGAGAATCTTCGGAGGGTATTTCAGGATTCTGTTCTCCGCTCAGGGCCAGAAGCTGTTTGTGGAGATGCAGAAGCTGCTTGCGGGCGTCGCCGCCGGCGTCGTTATCTTCATCATCGAAATAGCTCACCTCGGCGCGCAAGAATGAACGCTCTTCATTGACGCGCAGGATCTCAAAGCGACGCAGGCCCTGGGTAAGGATATCGAGTTTGCCATCGTCATATCGTTTTATGACGTCCAGGATCTTGGCGGTGCAGCCGATTTCGGCCATCTCCTCCTGTTTTGCATGGATGATGCCAAAGACCGCATGTTGCTCAAGGCATTCGGCGATCATCTCTTTGTAACGCGGTTCGAAGATATGCAGAGGCAGAGGTATGGTGGGGAACAGAACCAGAGGCAGCGGGAAAATGGGGACCAGATTCGCCACCCTGACATTGTACCCTTGACGTCAGACCTGTTCAGAGAATACAAAACAAGAAGATGAGACTCATTGGAAAAGTTGTAGTGGTTACCGGCGCTTCTACCGGGATTGGCGAAGCCATTGCCCGCAAATTTGTCGAGGAGGGCGCCAGCGTGGTGCTCTCTTCACGCGATCACAGCCGGGCTGAAGCTGCGCGAGAGAGAGTCGGTTATTACGAGCGCACGCTGGCCGTGGCCTGCGACATCCGCCAGCGCGAGCAGATCGTGCAACTGCTGCAGGCAACACTCGAACATTTTGGGCATGTGGATGTGTGGGTGAACAATGCCGGTCATGGCCTGCAGGATTCGGTTGCACAAATGGACATGCAGCAGTGCCGGCAGATGTTCGATACGAATTTGTTCGGCGCTATTGAAGGGATGCAGGTGGCCATTCCGGTCATGCAGAAGCAAGGAACGGGGACCATCATCAATATTTCCAGCATCGCCGGACATATTGCGGTGCCTTACATGGCGGCCTACAGCGCGACCAAGCACGCGCTCAATGCCATCGGGAAAGCTGCACGCGTGGAGCTGATGGGAAAGGGAGTGCACGTGATGACGGTTTGTCCGGGATACATCGCTACCGACTTTGCCGCCAATGCGGTGAAGGGGAAAGAGCGGCAGCGGCTGAACCGGGCAGGAGAGGGCATCAGCACCGAGCGCGTGGCTAACGCGGTATTCAGAGGATATTTAAAGCGCAAGCGCGAAATCGTTGTCCCGTGGCGGGATCGCATTGTGATCTTTCTCTACAGAACTTTGCCGGGCGTGGTTGATTCGGCGATGAAACGAAGGCTGCGGCCGGCGGATGAGGTGACGGCGGAAGCTGAGGCGGGAAAGAGCGGACCGTAAAATTCTTCAGAAAATGCCTTGCCTCGGCATGAGCACCCGAAATATTCTCGAGGTCCCTCGACTCCGCCGCGAAGCGCGGCTGCGCTCGGGATGACTAAAGTGGGACTAGAGAATGAGGATGTCAACTGAGCCAGATGGCTTCTGAAACACTTGACGGCTACCGTCCTCCAGCGCAGACTGAGAGACCGCTATGAAAACCCGCCGATTCAGTTCTTGCTTCCTTATCCTCTTTTTGCTGACATTGGCTGCCGCCAAGCAGCCACCGGCTCCGCGCGTGGTTGATCTAACCGCCGCCGACGGCACTGCGCTCAAGGCAACGTATTTCGCCGCCGGCAAGCCCGGTCCCGGGGTCCTGTTGCTGCATCAATGCAACCGCCAGCGCAAGGTCTGGGATGGCCTCGCAGGACAGCTCGCGGCGGCGGGAATCAATGTGCTCACCCTGGATTACAGGGGCTTTGGTGAGAGCGGAGGTGACCGATTCGACAAATTGACTCCACAACAAGCGGCGCAGATGGTGACCGAGAAGTGGCTGGGCGATATAGACAAGGCTTTTCAGTATCTGGTGTCGCAGCCGGGTGTGAAGCATGACGTGATCGGCGTGGGTGGAGCGAGTTGCGGAGTTAACAATTCCATTCAGACGGCGCGCCGCCATCCGGAGGTAAAGTCACTGGTGCTCCTCTCTGGCAATACAGACGTTGGTGGCCGCCAATTCCTGCGCAACTCGGCAAAGCTGCCGGTTTTCTTCTCGGTCGCTGACGACGATGAATTTCCTCCTACTGTGCCGGCGATTCAGTGGCTCTACACCCTCACTGCAAACCCTGGCAAAAAGTTTGTTCATTACTCGACGGGTGGCCATGGAGCAGATATGTTCCCCGTCCATCCGGAGTTGCCGGGGATAATCACGGATTGGTACGTGACTACGCTGATTAAGACGCCAGGGAGCGCTCCGGTTACCAAAGACGCTCCGGCGATTCCCCAGGAGGAGATGCATACCCTGGACTTGATTGATCAGCCTGGCGGTGCGGGCAAAGTTGCACAGATGCTGGAGGAAGCCCGCCAGCACGATCCTAAAGCTACTTTGTTTCCTGAAGCCATCGTCAACTTCATGGGTTATGAGCATATCCAAGCCGGCGATATCAAAGGAGCAGTCGAGATCATGAAGCTCAACGCCACGGTCTATCCGAACTCGCCCAATGTTTATGACAGCCTGGCTGATGCCTATTTGGCAGACGGCCAGAACGATCGGGCGCGGGAAAGTGCAAAGAAGGTCATAGAGCTTCTGCCGTCAGACGCTGCTGATCCCGAGCAGCGTCGCAATGCCATCAAGGCCAGCGCCGAGCAGAAATTGAAGCAACTGGAGAGCGCACCGCAATAAAGTTGGGAACCCACTGATTGAATTTTGCATTACCGCAGGCGTTTAATGATAATTGCGTAGATAATGCCCTATCAAAAGAGTCCGGGGCTAAAGCCCAAAACTTTACCGAACTTTTCCCCGCCTAAAGGGGGGCTCCCACCGTGCGCCGCAAGCGGCACAAATAGAACATAACTTATGCAGGAATCTATAAAGCCCAAGATCTTGTTGAGCTTTTTACGGCCACTAGACAAAGTTTCCGCTTTATGTTTCAATTCTAACTGCATGACTTTGCTGATCCATCATCTCCACCATCACCATCATCACGTGGCGAGCGTGTCAGCGAGGGTGTGCGGATAAAAGCGGTAAAGCAATCATAAATCCGGCCTGCTGATGCGTTAAAGCTCAGCAGGCTTTTTGTTTTACTGCCCAACAACGCGAGGAAAAACATGGAAATTGATTTCGAAAAAATGCAAGGATTGGCCCCTGCCATTGTGCAGGACGCAGCCAACGGCGAGGTGCTGATGCTGGGCTTCATGAATCGCGAGGCCCTGCAGGCAACCTTGAATTCCGGTTACGTCACGTTCTACAGCCGTACCCGGCAAAAATTATGGATGAAGGGCGAGACCTCGGGCAACCGCCTGCGGCTTATCAGCGCATCCACCGATTGCGATAATGATTCCGTCCTGGTGCGGGTCAACGTGGAAGGCGATGGCCTGGTTTGCCACGAAGGCACCCGCTCCTGCTTTACCAAACCGCTGGCCACCGGCACAAACGGAGCGGCTGCAATTACGGACGCCAAACCAGTCACAGGAGTGAAAGCATGAAGCTCCGTCTAGGAATTCCCAAAGGCAGCTTGCAAGAGGGCACGATACAACTCTTTGCCAAAGCTGGATTCAATATCTACAACAACGGCCGTTCGTATTTCCCCACCAGTGACGATCCCGAATTGGAATGCATGCTGATCCGCGCGCAAGAGATGGCGCGCTACGTTGAGCATGGTGTGCTCGATGCCGGCCTTACCGGCCATGACTGGATCATCGAGAGCAACCTGGAAGTTGTTTCCGTGGCGGACCTCATCTACGCCAAACAAAGCCGTGGCAAGGTGCGCTGGGTGCTGGCTGTGCCCGAGGATTCGGCGTACAAATCGGCGGAAGACTTGAAAAATTGCACCATCGCTACGGAATTGGTCAACGTGACCAAGCAGTATTTTGAAAAGAAAAATGTTCCGGTGCGGGTGGAGTTCTCATGGGGGGCGACGGAAGTAAAGCCGCCGGTTCTGGCGGACGCAATTGTAGAAGTTACCGAGACTGGAAGCTCTCTGCGCGCCAACAAACTGCGCATCATCGAGACCGTGCTGGAATCGAACACAAAATTGATTGCTAACAAGAACGCCTGGCAGGAGACCGCCAAGCGCAAAAAGATCGAGAACATTGCGCTGATGCTTTGCGGCGCGCTTGCCGCCCAGGGGCGCGTGGGATTGATGTTGAACGTGATGAAGCGCGACCTTGACGGTGTTTTGGCTGTGCTGCCGGCGTTGAAGCGTCCGACGATTTCGCCTTTGAGCGATCCCGATTGGGTGGCGGTCAATACCATTCTGGAAGAGACCGTGGTGCGCGAGGCGATTCCCAAGCTCAAGGAAGCCAAGGCACAGGGCATTGTTGAATATCCGCTCAACAAGGTGGTGATGTAATGCAGATCGTTCAAGGGCGGGCACTGAATCAGGAGGTGGAGCGCGTAATGGAGCGCCGGCATGCGCTTGCACAAAATGTGGACCGCAAAGTGCGCGCCATGATTGAAGATGTGCGCCGTCGGAGCGACTCTGCGCTTCGCAAGTACGCCGAGCGCTGGGACGGTTTAAAGAAACAGGGTTCCTTCAAAGTTCCCGAAAAGGAGCTGAAGCGGGCACTGAGCTCGGTTAATCCTGAATTTCGCAGCGCTCTGGAAAAAGCGGCGGCAAACATTCGCCAGTTCTGCAAGTGGCAGAAGCCGGTGGAGTTTTTCCGCAACATTCAGCCAGGAATTAAAGTTGGGCAGATTATCCGCCCGCTTGAAGCGGTCGGGTGCTACGTTCCCGGAGGGCGATATCCGCTGCCGTCGTCGCTGCTCATGACGGTGATTCCTGCTCAGGTAGCAGGAGTGAAGCGGGTTGTGGTGGCTTCTCCTAAACCAGCATCTGAAACTTTGGCTGCGGCTGCGCTGCTCGGCGTGCAAGAGTTTTACCGGATTGGCGGAGCGCAGGCCATTGCTGCATTGGCTTACGGCACGGAATCCATCAAGAAGGTCAACAAGATTGTTGGTCCGGGAAACATCTTCGTCACCACCGCAAAAAAACTCGTGTCCTTCGATTGCTCCATTGATTTTCTTGCCGGACCAACAGAGGCAGTCGTAGTCAGCGACAAGGGAAAGCCGAAGTTCATCGCCTCTGACCTTGTGGCCCAGGCTGAGCATGATCCCGATGCGCTGGGCATTTTTATTACGTCGTCTTCGGCTTTGGCGCAAAAGGTGCAACGTGAAATTGAAATTATGGTTGCTGACAATCCCACCGCATCGCAATCTTTAAAGGACTATGGCGTAATTTTTGTGACCTCATCGCGGCGTGAGTCGCTGCAGATTGCCAATCGGCTGGCCCCAGAACACATCAGCATTTCACAAGAAGACCTCCCTATGATTCAAAATTCCGGATCAGTCTTTGTCGGAGACTATTCTGCACAAACCCTAGGCGACTATATTGCAGGGCCTAATCATGTTCTGCCTACATCCGGCTCGGCAGCCTATCGGGGCGGATTGAGTGTCTGTGATTTCCTGAAAGTCATCAGCGTGCAGCAAGTCTCCCGAAACGGTCTGCGTGCGGTTGCTTCCAAAGCCATCACTCTGGCCAAGGCGGAAGGACTCGCCGCGCACGCCAACTCTGTGGCTGTGAGGTGCGCCGGTGCCTAGCGTGCAGACAGCTTCGTTGCGTAAAAATTCCAAACCCAAGGTCCCCAAGAGCGTGGTCAATCCTAATGAACTGCGTCTCGACCAGAATGAAAACACCGGCGGATGCTCTCCGCGTGTGCTGGCGCGGCTGCGCAGCTTGTTAGGACAAGAGGTTGCCAGTTATCCCGAGCGCAGTATTTACGAGCCGCTGATGGCCAGCCACCTGGGCATGAAGACTGAAGAGGTCATGCTGACCAACGGGGCCGATGAAGGCATTCATCTGCTGTGCGAGCTGTATCTCAATCCCAAGCTGGATGCGATCATGGCCGTGCCTTCTTTCGGCATGTACAAACACTACGCGATGGCGACCGACGCCAATATCGTAGAAGTTCCCATGAGCGCAGATTTCAGCTTTCCAACAAGAGACGTGCTGGCCAAGATCAGCAGCAAGACAGGATTGATTTTTATTGGGAACCCCAACAATCCCACGGGAACCACGGTTCCGGTGGAGGATATCTACCGCATCCTGGAAACGGCAGCGCAGGTTGCTCCGAAGAGTGGCGTGCTGGTGGACGAAGCTTATTTCGAGTTCTATGGGCAGACGCTTTTGCCTGAGCTGCACCGTTTCCCAAATCTGCACATCACTCGGACTTTTTCCAAGGCATATGGCATGGCGGGTTTGCGAGTCGGCGTGCTGGTGGCGAATGCAAATGCCATGCAGCGTTTGCAGAGAATCTCTTCGCCGTTCAGTGTCAACACCATTGCATTGACGATCCTGCCGATTGCTCTCGCCGACCAGGGATTCGTGCGGGCCTACATTGCCAACGTTAAGCGTGAACGGCAGCGGCTGCAGAATTCGCTGGAGAAAATAGGTCTGCGCTATTGGCCAAGCCTGGCCAACTTCTTGCTGGTTGAGATCGGCGAAGGCCGGGCGGCATTTCTTAAAGAAATGGCGAAGGAAGGCATCTTTCTCCGTGACCGCGGCAGTGATCCGTTATGCGGCGGCTGCGTGCGCATTTCCATTGGAAACAAACAAGAGATGGAACGCGTGGTCGAACGGCTGCCGGTGGTGCTCAAACGCATTGGCTGGAGGCGCGAAGCATGAGCGTACGAAAGGCAACGATCAAGCGCAAGACCAACGAGACCTCGATTGATCTGTCGCTTGTCATCGAGGGCAGGGGACGCTACGACGTCTCCACCGGCATTGGGTTTTTCAATCATATGCTGGAGCTTTTTGCCCGCCACGGCGCCTTCGACCTGAAGCTGCATGCCACCGGCGATTTGCACGTGGACCAGCACCACACGGTAGAGGACGTCGGAATCGCCCTGGGCGAAGCTTTCACCAAGGCCCTGGGCAGCAAACGCGGAATTCTACGTGCCGGGTACTTCGTCATGCCGATGGATGAAACCCTGGGCCTGGTGGCCATTGACTTCAGCGGACGCGCCGCGAGCGTGGTAGAGACAAAGGTAGATACAACGCTGGTGGGGGACCTGCAAGCTGAGCTGGTCACGGACTTCTTCGAGGGCTTTGCCCGCGGGGCAAATGCCAATGTGCATGCCAAGGTGCTCTACGGACGCTCGAACCATCACAAGCTGGAGTCATTATTTAAGGCCTTCGCGCGGGCATTGCGCTTTGCCTGTTCGCGCGACAAACAATTGGGCAAGCTGCTGCCCACAACGAAGGGGTTACTATGATTTCTCTCATAGATTACGGCGCCGGCAACATGGCCTCGGTCCGCAAGGCATTTGAGCATCTGGAGCTCGAAACAGAGATCATCGATAAACCCGAAGAAGTCATCAAGGCAACAAAGCTTGTCCTTCCCGGAGTGGGAAATTTCAAGTCGCTCGAAAAGCTGGAGCAGACCGGCATTCGAGCGGCCATTGAACAGAGTATTGCCCGAGATGTCCCCTTCCTGGGGATCTGCCTGGGAATGCAATGGCTGTTTGAGACCAGCACGGAAGCCCCGGAGGTCAAAGGGCTGGGAATCTTCGCAGGAAGGTGCACTCGCTTTACTGAGACCCCGCGTACGCTGCACGTGGGATGGAACCAGATTAATTATTGCAACGGCAGCTCGCGCCTGTTCCAGGGAATCCCGGATGCCAGCTATTTTTATTTCACGCATTCCTACTGGTGTCCGATTGAGAATTCCAGCAGCGCCACATCACACTTCCAAACCAATTTTGCGGCTGCGTTGGAAAAGAAAAATGTCTTTGGGGTACAGTTTCACCCGGAAAAATCAGGTGATTCCGGGCTGCACATCCTGAAGAATTTTGGAGAGCTCGCTTGTTAAGCAAACGAATCATCGCGTGCCTGGATGTAAGCGGCGGGCGCGTCGTAAAAGGCACCAAATTTGTCGCGCTG
The DNA here is from genome assembly GCA_035487355.1 of Terriglobales bacterium. Classification (NCBI taxonomy): domain Bacteria; kingdom Pseudomonadati; phylum Acidobacteriota; class Terriglobia; order Terriglobales; species Terriglobales bacterium. The sequence goes on from DATHMF010000100.1 coordinate 15,349, forward strand.
CGCGACGCCGGCGATCCGGCAGAGCTGGCGCGCTTTCATGCTGAAGGCGGGGCCGATGAGGTGGTCTTTCTGGATATCTCGGCCACACGCGAAAATCGCACTACATTGCTGGATGCGGTACGCAGGACTGCGACGCAGATTTTTGTACCATTTACCGTCGGTGGTGGAGTGCGTTCCTTCGAAGAGGCGGCTGCGTTGTTTGATTGCGGCGCCGACAAGATGACCATTAACTCCGCTGCGGTCTCCAACCCAAAGCTTATTTCAGCGATTGCCAGCCGTTTTGGCAGCCAGGCGGTTGTTATCGCCATTGACGCCAAGAGGTCAGGAAGCTCTTATGGAGTCTGGGTGAAAGGCGGCACTGAAGCAACGGACCGCGATGCTGTAGCCTGGGCGCGCGAGGCGCAGGAATACGGCGCCGGAGAGATCATGCTGACCTCGATTGACCAGGACGGCATGCGCAGCGGCTTCGATTGCGATTTGACGGCCCGGGTGAGCGAAGCAGTTTCCATCCCCGTGATTGCCTCGGGAGGCGCGGGTAGCGGCGCGCATTTTATTGACGTGTTTACCAAGGGGAAAGCCGATGCTGCGCTGGCCGCTTCCATATTTCACTTCGGACTGCAGAATGCCCGCGAGCTGAAGCAAGAGTTGCAGACATCAGGAATCCCGGTGAGGCTGCCATGCTGATTCCGGCCATTGACCTGATGGAAGACAAAATTGTTCAGTTGGTGCAGGGCAGCCGCAAAGCTCTGGAATTTACCGACTTCGATTACTGGATCGAGCGCTTTGCTGGATTTCCCATTGTGCAGTTGATTGATCTGGATGCGGCGATGAATCAGGGCTCCAACCGCAGCCGAATCGAACAGATTGCGCGCCGGTTGCCGTGCCAGGTGGGAGGGGGCATCCGGAATGCGAAGATTGCCGCCGAAACCATTGCCTTAGGCGTAAAAAAAGTGATTATTGGTTCGGCCCTGTTTCAGCAAGGGAAGATCAATTCTGCCCTGGCGCAGCAACTGGCGGAAGAAGTTGGGCAAGAGAAGCTGCTCTTTGCCATTGACAGCCGCGAGAACAAAGTCGTTGTGCACGGCTGGAAGCAGGCCACACCTTACACTGCAGAGGAGGCCATCCAGGTCCTCGAGCCGTGGTGTGGAGGCTTTCTTTATACGCATGTGGATACGGAAGGACTCATGTCAGGAATCCCGATGGAGCCAATCCGCAATTTACGGCGGGCTACGAAGCGTCATCTCATTGTTGCCGGCGGAATCACGACCCAGAAAGAAATTGATGAATTGGACGCCATGAGCATTGATGCCGTCGCCGGCATGGCGGTTTACACCGGCAAATTGCAAACCAGCCCGCCGCCACGTTCATAAAAATCATGCTGGTGCACGTGGCTCCAGGTTTTGGGGCCGGAAGCCAAACGCCTAAACCTTGATGTTCGTCGTGGGCGGTGTGGCGGATTCTTCCTTACGCACTGCCGCCTCTGCGGCGTCGAAGCCAATCTTGGAATGGGTGCCGTCGCAAAATGGTTTATTGACTGAAGCTCCACAGCGGCAGAGAGAGAAGGCAGTCTTCCCTTTCAGGTCATATTGGTTTCCATCGGCATCAACCAGTTGAATTGCGCCCTCGGGAGCTTCCACCCGATAGGGGCCATTCTTTTTAATCGTGATCTTCACTTCCGCCATGTCTGGCTCCTTGTATAAAGACAGATTTTAAGTAGACTGCAATCTTCAAGACTACCATGACCGGCAAGCGCCAGAGTGCTATCGTTGTCTGTAGTTGAAACGAAAGAGTTCACCTTCATAGCCAAACCCTCCGTGTCACGGTTCCAAGTTTGGTCGCGGAGAACTGTTATTGAAGCCTGCGAATCGGCCCATTGTGGTCGGAGAGTTGCTTGGCATCAAGGATTTGGGCCTTGTCAATCTATCAATGCCCCCACCCATTGCTTGGAGTAGTTCATGCGGTATTAAGCCACTGACAATCAATGACATACATGGAGGCTGGGAGTAGTGATCGCAGTATTCTTTGCTCTTACTCAAGCCCACTCTCATACCTTTATCGGGCGAACGATTGTGGCCCCCCCACCCCACTTGCTAGCAGGTGTTTGGAGTGTCCCAAATCGCATCTGACCCCCGTCGTTACTGGCGAAAATCGATCCGGGGTGCGGGACTAGCTGCTAGTCTGCCGCCAGTGGGTGGCAATCCGCGGCTTTGCTTCACTGGCCATCGGTTCTGGCAGGACAAACCCCACAAGGTCGTCAAGGCGCACCTCTAGTAAGCGCGCATCTAGAACCATGATGAACCATGTTTCATCCAGAAACAACGGATTGATACCAGTTTGGTGCCATCGCTGGGCACAAACTGAAATCCTCATCAGTAATCCCAGACACGGCCCTAGGTCAGTCGACTTTGTAAACGCGGCCGGTTTGCGCCCCCAGGATAGCGCGTTTGTAGGCTTGTCCAACTTTCGATCCTTCGACAGGAATCGTGCCGGGAAAGAACGGACCAAAATGAGCTTCGGATTCTTTTAGGATCGTAGGGCTCACCACATTGATACGCAATCCCTTAGGAAGTTCAATTGCGGCAGCCCGAACAAAACCTTCCAACGCGCCGGAGACGACTGAAGCCGCGACGCCGGCGAAGATCGGTTCGTCGTTAAGAACGCCCGAAATCAAAGTGAAGGATCCTTTTTCTTTGATGAACGGGATCGCCTCCTGAACCAGATTGATCTGACCCATGAGCTTGCTTCCCAACGAAAACTGCCACTTTTCAGCAGTGAGCTCCGAAAGCGGAGCAAATGTGACTTCACCTGCTGCAATGGCCACGGCATCAAACGAGCCGACGGCTTGATAAAGCTTCCTGACACTTTCGCGCTTCTCGATCTCGACTTGGAAATCGCCTGATTTGCGTCCGACCTTGACTATCTCATGGCCAGCACCCGCCAATGCCTTTCGAACCAGTTCGCCGATTGTTCCGTTTGCGCCAATCAAAACAATTTTCATAAAAACTCCATTCTGCCTGCTTTAGGGCTTGTTGTGTCGTTCGATCGTTCACTACTCCGATTATGTGTCAGTTGGCTAACTAACTACGATACGCATTTATATGAAGCCCCCTTTCAGGCTTCGCGGTGTGGGCCTGCGGTTTCAGGCCGCCTGGCGTCTCACAAGCTTTGAATTATTTGTGTGTGTCGAGCATACGATCGACCGATCGGCTCATTTGCTTCAAGATAAATCCAGGCGCCACGCGACTCATCATTTTGAGCTGATTCGCCTGACCTGGACGAATTTCAAATCGATCGGTTTGCATTCCTTTGACGGCAACTTTAACCATGTCTTCCACCTTCATGATAGAAACGCCTTTCATGTCTTCAGAATTAAAGTCACCCAAGAGTTCGGTTTGTGTCGCCGGCGGTGCTAGCTCAAATACCTTCACTTTGGTGTTTTTCAGTTGCACACGAAGAGACTCGG
>DATHMF010000101.1 GCA_035487355.1 Terriglobales bacterium
ATGCGGATGGTGCTGGTCTTGCCCGCACCATTCGGCCCGAGGAGTCCAAAAATTGTGCCGGGCGCAATGCTGAAGGAAAGTTCATCCACAGCAACAACCTGGTTGTAGCTCTTGCACACTCGTTGCAGCTCAACCGTGAACATAGCTCATGATTCTATATGAGGGTTGCATCAGAACAGCATACCTTCGCTGTAAATCACCTGGCCCTCGACCAGCTTCGCTTCTTTGGTAATCACGTGCGGACGCGATGGCGAAGCATCCTGAATGTGTAGTACATCATTTCCGCGCAGAGCAAAATAATCGGAAACCAGCATGCGGTGGCAGTGAAAGAACACCTTCTCGGCACACATGATGGCAGTTGGAGCGCTTTCGGCAAACTCAGAGACGCGCTGCGCCGCTTGCTGGAACGCCGGCGTGAGCATGTAATCGGCATAGTTGCGAAAAGAATCATTGCGCAATCCAATGTTGGGCGAATCGTCGCGCAGCTTTTTACGGCGACCGCCCAACTCTTTCATCCAGACATACTGAATGCCTTTTTCTGGCAAAGACTTTTCGAGTGACTCGCGGTTAAAGTAGGGCATCCGGCGCGACATGGGAAAGGCGCGGATATCAATCAGAGTCTGGATGGAATGGACGTGAAGAATTTTTAGAAATTCATCGAGAGGACGTGTGGAGTGGCCGAGGGTATAAAGCGTCATTGCTGCTCAACATTCACTTTGCGGAATCAATCTGCAACAACGCTTTCACGATCACTGCATCCTGTTCCGGAAAAACCGTGCGCAGGTCGAGCAGCACCCTTCCCTCTTCTACCCGCCCGATAATGGGCAAGGGTTGCGCAGCGCGCAGTCGTTCCGCCAAGGCATCGGCGCTTAATTTTTGAGCGTCCAGCACGAGCAACCATGTTGGCAAGGTGGCCTGGGGAGCAGCCCCGCCACCGATCACTGACTCTCCCGCGATAATCTCGATTTTCAAGCTGGAGGCGGAAGAAAGAGTTTTTTGGACCGCAGCAGCACGCTCACGAATTGCATCGGCAGAAAGATGCATCATGCGCAACGCAGGAATAGCCGAGCTGTCGTTGCGTATGTAAGCCAACAGTGTGGCTTCGAGCGCAGCATACGTAAGCTTATCTACACGCAACGCGCGGAAGAGCGGATTCTGCCTGAGGCGTGCAATCAGCTCTTTTCTTCCGCTCAGAATTCCCGCCTGCGGTCCGCCCAGGAGTTTGTCACCGCTATAGGTCACGATGTCAACTCCCGCACGCAAGCTGTCGGCGACACCCGGCTCTCCACTCACGCCTATACTGCGCAGATCGAACAGCGCCCCGCTGCCCAAATCTTCTACAACGGGAATCTTATGCTTGCGGCCCAGAGCAACCAGCTCCGTCAATGCCGGCTGTTCGGTAAAACCGACCATGGCAAAGTTCGAGCGATGCACGCGCAGCAGCACTCGCGTCTTCTCGGTGATGGCGCGTTCGTAATCAGCGATGCGCGTGCGGTTCGTTGTCCCAACCTCGCGCAGAGCGGCGCCGGCCTTGGCCATGACGTCGGGAATGCGGAAGCTGCCACCGATTTCGACCAGTTCGCCGCGCGATACAACCGCTTCGCCGCCTTCGCCCAGCGTGTTGAGAACCAGCAGGACTGCTGCCGCATTATTGTTGACCACCACAGTTGAAAGACCGCCGGCAGAGGCGCCCAACTGCTGGGCAAAAAGTTTGGCAAATAATTTATCGGTATGCGAATCGCGTTTTCCGCGCTCGCCACCTTCAATATCGAACTCGAGGTTGGAGTAGCCAGCAGCGATTTCCTGTATTCGCTGCAGTGTCGCTTCGCCCAGCGGCGCGCGTCCAAGATTGGTGTGCAGGATGACCCCAGTAGCGTTAATGACCGAACGCAACGAAGGCTGCAGTGCCTGGCGTAACTCGCGCTCGACCGCCTGCACAATTCCCTGCACTGCTACTTCAACACTCTTGCTATCCAGATGACCAGAAGATATTTCAGTACGCAGTCTGGCGAGAACGTTGCGTGCAGCATCGGCTACGGCAACGTGGCCCTCGGCGCGAGTGACTTCAGCCAGCGCCTGCAGAACTTCATCCAAAGAAGGAAGCAGGCGGTAAAGGTCGGATTTGCTTGTGGTAACCACGTTCATAGTTTCCAATTTCGAGTTGCAGGTTTCAAGTATGAAACAACCCTCAAGCTCGAACAGTTAAGCGCGATTTCGAGCGAGTCGGTGTAGGTCAAAGTGAAACTTTTTCGAAAGCAGCCATTTCTTCCGCTCCGCCAGAGAATCTACGAGGTTTGCAGCGTACTAGCTCGCCAGGCTGAAATTCCCATGCTTCGTCTTCATGCTTAGGGCCGCACAGCCTGTAAACGTCGCCGCTCATATGTTCAGCCTGAACCGGACGCCAACAATCGGTCCCCTCGTCCAATAGTGCTACGTAAACCGTCTTCACGGCGCTGCTCCTGCTTGGCTTCAATCATCTCACGCATTCACGTGCATCTTCGGGATATGTCTTACACGGTTCCTTCCAAATCGAAACTTTTCTTATCCCGCCTCAATTAATCCATACCGCCTCTGCCAATGGCTGTGCAAGTAATGCAGTGTACGGGAAAGCTCTTCGGCGGTAATTTCCGCATTGGGAGCAGAGGCCACCAGGGCGGCTTCGCTCTTGGCCTGCTCCAGGATATCGCGGTCGCGCAGCAGGTTAGCCACACGGAAGCTCGGCATTCCCGCCTGGCGCGTACCGAAGAACTCGCCCGGACCGCGCAGTTGCAAATCGAGTTCGGCGATCTCGAAGCCGTTGGTGGTGCGCACCATGGCATCGAGGCGCTGCTCGCCTTCCTCAGAAACTTTTCCGCCTGTCATAAGGACACAGAAAGACTTGGCCGGGCCGCGGCCGATGCGTCCACGCAACTGGTGAAGTTGCGACAGGCCGAAGCGCTCGGCGTGTTCGACAATCATGAGGTTAGCGTTAGGAACATCTACGCCGACCTCAATCACCGTGGTCGCCACCAGTACATCGAGCTCCCCGCGCTGGAAGCGGCGCATGACGGCGTCTTTTTCGTCGGCATCGAGCCGCCCGTGCAGCAAGCCCACGCGCAGATCGGGAAGAATGCGTTTGCTCAGCTCGTTATACATCTTGGTTGCGGCTTTGACGTCGAGAGTTTCGCTCTCGTCAATCACCGGGTAAACAACGTATGCCTGGCGTCCGGCGGCAACCTGCTTGCGCAGAAAAGCCCACACCTCCGTTGAACGCTCGTCGGAGACACGCCGAGTCACAATGGCCGAGCGTCCCGGTGGAAGCTCGTCGAGAATGCTGATGTCCAGGTCGCCGTAAAGTGTGAGCGCTAATGTACGTGGAATCGGCGTTGCTGTCATGACCAGCGTATCGGGTTCAGCGTCGTTTCTTTCGGCGGCGTTTTCCGGCGCTTTTTTCATCAGCTTGAAGCGCTGCAACACGCCGAAGCGATGTTGCTCATCCACGATCACCAGTCCCAATTTGGCAAATTCGACTTTTTCTTCGATCAGCGCATGGGTTCCGATCACAAGCTGAACGTCTCCGCGTGCGATGTGGCGGCGGGTATCGCGCTTGCGCTCTTCTTCCAGCGACCCGGTTAGCAAGACAATGCGATATCCAGCGGGCTCCAGAATGCGTCGCGCGCTTAAATAATGTTGCGTAGCCAGAATTTCCGTCGGTGCCATCAACGCCACCTGGTATCCGTTTTCAATCGCGATGATCGCCGCCTGCAAGGCGATGATGGTCTTGCCCGAGCCCACGTCACCTTGCAGTAGCCGCCGCATGGGGACGGGTTGCTGCATGTTCTCCGCGATTTCTTTGAGCACTTTCTTCTGCGCGTCCGTGGGATGAAAGGGCAGAATCTTCTTCAATGCTGCGCGCACGTTCTCGGTAACTTCAAAGGCGATCCCCGGCTGGGCGCGCATGGTCTTGCGCTTCAGCTCCAATCCCAGTTCGAGAAAAAATAATTCCTCGAAGATCATGCGGCGGTGGGCCGGTGTGCGCGCCGCCTGCAACGCAGAAAAATCAGCCTCCGGCTCCGGCCAATGGACGCGCCACAAGGCCTCGGCCCGTGACAGCAGAGCCATGCGCGAGCGTATCGCCGGCGGCAGAGTTTCAGGCAAACTGTTTTCGCCGGAGCCGTCGGGCACAACCTGCTCCAGCGCGCCACGAACGATGCGCCGAAACCATTTCGACGTCAGCCGCCGGTCCGCCGCCGATTCATAAATGGGAACAATGCGCCCGACCTCAAGTGAGTTAGCAGCCTCCGCTTCCGCGTCGTCATCAGGATCGGCCAACACCTCAAACTGCGGCTGGATGATTTGCAATCCACCGCGTCCAAATGTACTGCGTTCCACCCTGCCATAGAGGGCGACAGTCTGTCCCGGCTTGAATCTGTCTTTGAGATATGTCCCGTTAAACCAGATGCAGGTAAGGCCCGCCCGGCCCTGGGCAGCCGTCATCTGAAAGATAGGCATGCGCTTGGTACGGAACAGGCCTGAGTTGCGCACTTCGGCAATTACGCTGGCCATTTCGCCTTCGCGCAGTTCCGCAATCCCTCGCGGATTCAGACGGTCTTCATAACGAAAAGGCAGGTAGTAAAGCAGGTCTTCGACGACATGAATGCCCTTGGTGGCCAGCAAGTCGGCAATGCGCGGGCCGACTCCCTTCAAATATTGCACCGGCGTGGTCAGGTCTGGCACTTGTTATCCTGTCTCAGGTCTGAGATGGATTATAGAAGTTCTCGGCGCTTGCTAATCAGTTGCGCGTTTCCAGTTTTGGTGCAGAAGGTAACAAAGGCAGTTTGTTGAAAGGCCCGATGTTCCGAGTGCGCGGAAAACATCACCATAGCCGACGAACCTTATAAGTATCGAAAGCAACATCGTTGCTGATGATCGGAATATTTTCCGCCTGGGCTTGCGCGATCAGCATACGATCAAATGGGTCCTTGTGTGGTTCGGGCAGCAGCCCCGCCCGAACCGCATGGTTATCTGTGATTGGTAAACTTTCAAAATGTTCATTCCTGAGATATCCGGCAAAGTCGCCCAGTAACTCTGCGGCACCCGGGAGTTTGCCCAAACGAAATTTTATGGCAATTTCCCAAGCCGAGGCTGCGCTTACAAGGAGGGTGTTATTAGCACGTGCAATTAGCTTGCGCGCTGAAACACTCAATGCTGGATCATCACTAAGCCACCAAAGCAACGTGTGGGTATCAAGCAATAGGCGCATCTCTCTACTCCCAACCCGCCAGATCCTCGCTTGGCAACGGCTCGAAGAATTCCTGTCCAACGCGGAGCTTGCCACGCAGAGCCCCAGGCTGGCGCCGGCCCTTGGAGTCTGAAATTGGAACCAATCGCACTACGGGGTCAGGACCGCGAGAAATTATGATTTCTTCACCGTCACAAGCTTTCTCAATTAATCGAGAAAGATTGGTCTTGGCTTGATGAATGGTAACAGTTTTCATGGGCACGACCTAGCTAATATAGATTAGCTAATACCGACAAATTTAGCAAGACGAGCTTCAGTGGAGATTTGCCGCAGACTATCCTATAGATGAGTTGGGGGCGCTGAATCCCGCTCCCCCAGCAGGATTTCCGGCTGCGAAGCCCATAAAATTTTATGCTACGCCGATTCGTAAAAGCCCTGGCGGCCGTGCTGGCGGGAGCTGCCATCTACTGGGTTATCCGTCCGCATCTGCCGGCCGTGGCCCGGCACCAGATCTTCCACGAGGACCTTGGCCTATTGGTCTACGGCCTGATTTCCGCCTTAATTTATGGCCTGCTTTGCTGGTTTGACCGCAAGTAACTAACAAATTAACAGCCTTTGCGCCGGTTTTCGCTGTACAATTCTGGAACTCTTTCCCCAGTTCAGAGTATGCAGAAAATTGCAATTTTATATGATGCCAGTCAGATCGTTCTCTCCACCTTCGATCTGGATGAGGTGCTGGAACGCATCCTCGATACCGTGCGTGACTACTTTAATCTGGATAACGGCACCATTTTGCTGCTGGATAAAAAGACCAAGGAGCTCCACGTAAAGAGCCATTTCGGATGCATCCAGGCCCCCCGAGACCTGCGCATCCCACTGGGAAAGGGACTCACCGGCACTGCCGCCAAGGTCAAGCGGCCTATTTACTCGCCCGATGTAAGCAAAGACCGGCGCTACTTAAAGGTCACAAATGGCACGCGCTGCGAGGTGGCCATTCCTCTACTGGTGCGCGACGAGGTGGTCGGGGTGCTCGACATCCAAAAAGATGTGATCGATGGTTTCGACCGCGAAACCATTGATCTGCTTACGCTTTTTTCCACCCAGGCTTCCATCGCCATTCAGAATGCGCAGCTTTACTCGCGCGAACAGCGCCGCACGCAGCAGCTCGAAGCCATCAACGCTGTTGCCAAGGAAACCCGCGCTTTGTTGAAGCCGGAAGAGCTGTTCCCGGCAATCTGTAATTTGATATTGCAATATTTCCCAGTAGACCATGCCATCGTGCTTACTGTGGAGCGCAAGAAGCTGCTCTTGCGTGCCCATAAAGGGAAGCTCAAGGAACTGGTTACGGTGGGATTCGAACTGCCCCAAAATTCCGGCATCAGCGGACACGCACTCGCAGAGGGCCATACGATCGTGGTGCCCAACCGGGCAAAATCCCATGCCGGATACGTTGCCGCGTTCCAGGAAACCCAGGCTGAAATTTGCATCCCGCTGGTTTCGTTGGGACAAAAAATAGGCGTTCTTGCCCTGGAAAATGCTGCGCCTGATTCCTTCCGCGATGAGGACATTCAAGCCCTCGAAGCCGTCGCCGATATCTGCGCCGACGCCATCCACAACGCACTATCATTCAAGAAAGCCGAAGAGATGGCCGATACCGACGGCTTAACCGGCATCTACAACCGCCGCCACCTGGAAAAAAGAATGATCGCTGAGATTGACCGTCTCTCGCGCTACGAGCACGGCATGGCCGTGCTGATGATTGACATTGACTACTTCAAGAACCTGAACGACGAGTTCGGCCACATTCTCGGGGATGAGGTGCTGCGTCAGATCTCAGCTCTTTTCAGCAAGCATATTCGCAAGGCAGACGTTTTATGCCGCTACGGCGGTGAAGAGTTCGCTGTGCTTTTACCGGAAACCGTAGGAGAAAAGGCCATGAAGGCCGCCGAAAAATTGCGCGGTTTCGTAGAGAATTTCCACTTCCCTGGTTTGAATCGGCCATTGACCGTCAGTATTGGCGTGGCCGATTTTCCCGAGCACGGGGCCAACCGTGATGAATTGTTCAAAGCCGCCGATGCCGCCCTCTACGCGGCCAAGGAGGCCGGGCGCAACAAAGTTGTACGGGCGCATCTCGCCGCGGCGGCCACGGAAAAATAGGTTCTCAAAAAGTATGGCGTCTATACCGGTAGGAATGGTCTTGGGGTTTTTGATATTTTGCCTTGTTTCGATCTACAAACCCGAATATCTGGCCAGCACTTACTTCATTCGCGAAAAATATAGCCCCAAAGTGATGCTCTTATTCAGGGGGCTTGCACTCTTGTTCGCTCTAGGTGGCGTGCAGATGACGGTTAACATCTACAAGGAGTCGCCCAAGTCGTTCGGCCCTCAGCCTCCGAACTTGATTGTGAGCGGCATTATAGGAATTGTGCTTGCTTGGTTCATTATTCTCTTCGTCAAATTCGGCAGAGAAAGAAAGCTACGACAGAGACAGACCAAAAAACAGAACTAATTTGGCTTGTCCTGCTTCTTTGCCTTCACAATGCGTTCATCAATAGGTTTTCTTCCGCGGAAACCCTCGCTGACGCCGTGCCAATGTGTGATTTTCTGCTCACCCACCTTCCAGCAAAGAAGAATGATTTGGTCTTCGACCAGGCAAGGGAAATCGAGCAATCCAATATCCAGGTCTTTCACCTGAACACCAGTAGAATCAATTTCGGCGAGTGAGTCTTTGATGGTCTGGGTGGCTTTATCGCGCTCAGCTTTGCGGCGGGCCAAGTGGACCACATCTACCAGGGTCCCACCGTTGAGGAAAATACGGTTGTTGGCCGCCTGCAGCTCAGCCTCGACCTCTTCGATTAACTTCTTGCCCTCCATGGCTGATCGCAAAAGCGATTCCAGAATGGGCACCAGGGTCTGCGCTTCTTCTAAAGTAAAAGTTCGTTCGGCCATATTGTGAATATCTTCGATTCTTTCCCGTAGAAACGTAGCTTGCTACGTCTCTAGCTCGCCGCGTCTCCAAAAAATCCTTACTGAATCTCCAGCATCCGGTCCAGCGCGACGCGCGCCCAATGTTTATCGGTGTCGTTGACTTTAATCTGGTTCACCACGTTGCCCTCAACCAGATTTTCCAGGGCCCAGCACAAATGCTGCGGCGAGATGCGGAACATCGTAGTGCACAGGCATCCAGAGTTGTCGAGCGTAACTACCATTTTATCCGGATTCTCTTTCGCCAGCCGGTTTATCAGATGAATTTCAGTGCCCACGGCAAACTTGCTGCCGGCAGGCGCCTGGGCGACGGTTTTGATGATCTTGTCGGTAGAACCGAGCGAGTCAGCCTTCTGGCAAACTTCCCAGCGGCACTCAGGATGGGCGATGACATGAATATCCGGATACTGCTCACGGATTTTATCTACATGCTCCGGCAGAAAGCGCTGATGCACCGAGCAGTGCCCTTTCCATAAGATTACGCGCGCACGGCGCAGGCGGTCAGGTGTCTGTCCGCCCATGAGTTGGTAAGGGTCCCAAACTGCCATATCTTCCCGCGGAATACCCATGGCATAGGCGGTGTTGCGTCCCAGGTGTTGGTCGGGGAGAAAAAGGACTTTGGGATTCTTGGCAAAGCCCCAACGGAATGCCCCGGCAGCATTAGAAGAGGTGCAAACCATGCCTCCGCGCTGGCCGCAAAACGATTTGATGGCGGCCGTAGAGTTCATGTAGGTGATGGGAGTAACACCTTGGCCGTCGTCGTCGGTCAGTCCCATGTTCACGAGTTGCTCCCAGCAGTCTTCCACCTGCCCAATCTCGGCCATATCGGCCATGGAGCAGCCGGCATTTAAATCCGGCAAAATGACTGTTTGCGAAGAACGGCTGAGCACATCGGCGCTCTCCGCCATGAAATGCACTCCACAGAAGACGATGTAACGGCCTTCGGCTTCGGAAGCAATTTTTGAAAGCCGATAAGAGTCTCCGCGAAAATCGGCGAAGCGTATGACCTCATCGCGCTGATAGTGGTGACCTAAAATTACGAGGTTGCGTCCTAACTCAGCCCTGGCCGCGGCGATACGCGGATCCATAGTATGGTCAGGTTGCACGAGATAGTTTTCAAGCGAGCACGTTACTGCTGATGTTGCCGTAGCCATTTTTTTCCGCCTTCAGTCCCGGCGCCCTAACTACGGCCCGGAACGGGGATGTTGAAAGCACCTATCGGCTCCAGTAGATCCACTGACCTTATCTCTAAGGCCCCGACCTACGGGGTTGTTGAAGCCGTTAGCCTAGCTTGACTCCACTTCTTTAGATGCCCTACAGCTTCCGCAGACGCAAAGAAATCTACAGTCCACTGCCTTGCTGTCAGAGCAATCATTGATTTTCCCATCTCACGCCATACCGCGCAAGAGCTTTCTGTTTCGCTTTTCAGAAACCGGGATATAATTGCTTCCTCCCTCGATGTCAACTTTCATTCTCGGCCGGTAATACCTGCTTGAAAAAGGCCCGTGTGCGCAAAAATTTCGCTCGTCCGATCTTGGTGTGCCACTTCCTGCGCACAGCCACTAAAAGTGCTGTTCTGGTTTTTGCCCTGCTTGTGCTTTCTCCCGCCGCACCCGCTCAACAACGCATCGTCCCCTTGGGGCCGCCACAGTCACCACGGTCGAGCACAATCATTAACCTATCGGGTCCGCATTTGAACTATTACGGCGGTAGGGTGATCTCCAATGTTCAGGTTGCCGTGGTCTTCTGGACAGCGAATGTGAACTTCACAACCCACAACCAGATCAAGGGCTTTTACAGCACGATCAACAACAGTCCTTATATAGACATGCTCAGCGAATACAACACCGTGGGCTTAACCGGTTTTGCGGATGGGATGCCAGGCAGCAATCAGACCATTGGTCGCGGCACCGTCATTGGCCCTTACACAATCGCTCCATCTGTAACCGGTACTACTGTAGATGACAGCCAAATCATCTCCGAACTTCAGGCGCAGATCGCCGCACATAACCTCCCCGATCCTGTAACTGATGGCTCGGGCAATGTGAATACGCTCTACATGGTTTACTTCCCCTTGGGCTACACCATTACTCTGCAAGGCTTTTTGAGTTGCCAGCAATTTTGCGCTTATCACGGCACTTACACCAATAACAACCTCTCAATTCCTTACGGTGTCATGCCCGACCTTTCCGCCCCTGGCTGCAGGACAGGCTGCGGGAGCGGCACCACATTCCAGAACCTAACCTCTGTTTCAACGCATGAGCTGGCCGAAAGCATCACGGATACAGAGGTCGGATTAGTGGGTAACACCTTTGTCCGTCCGCTGGCATGGGTTGACCCTACCGGCAACGGCCAGGAAATTGGCGACCTCTGCAACCATATCCACGCAACCCTCTCCGGCTACACCGTGCAGGAGGAGTGGTCCAATGCCATGAACTCTTGTATTGCGCCAACCGGTGGCATTCCGGCCAGCACTACCGCACTGCAAATTTCAAGCGTGCCTTCCGTGCCCTCCCGGCTTAGAGCAACGGTGAGTCTTACAGCCACCGTTACTCCCGTCGCGCCGGGGCCGACACCCACGGGCCAAATTACTTTTTTCGATGGAGCCAATCCTCTTGGCACCTTCCCCTTATCTTCAGGTCAGGCAAGTCTTACCACCTACCAACTTAGGGGCGGCTTCCGCCAGATTCAGGCATCGTATTCGGGAGATATCAATTACGCACCCAGCTTCGATACCAAAACGTTTCGCTACCGGCCACCGCTGTCGAGATGAAGTAATCTGTGCCTATGTCCGCCTACAGCCGGATCAGGCAGAAATCGCAATTAAGCAGGGGCCGATCGCCCACGGCGGTTGCCCGCGAAGAAAGCGCAGGAAGAACTGACCGGGCACTGCGCGCATTTCGGCTTGACGCGTTTGCACAACTGCTGGCCATGGCGTTTCAGCAGTAAATATGTCCGCGTGCGGGCATCAAACGTTTTCGGGATTTCTGCCTCGATTGCCTGCTGTGCTTCGCGATAGGTCACAGCGTAGTTCTCGCGCTCTTGTCCGCGTTGAATACGCACGATCACGTGCGGGCAGTTGGAGGGAACCGCGGGTATCGGCGCAATGCCACCGAATAGCAACATGCGGTCGGCGCCCGGATCGGCAATGTTAGGGAACTTCTTCAGCGTCTTGCGGGCTTGCTCGATGGGCCCAACCAGGCCGGCGCGCAGGTCGCCACCGTATTCATTCTGGATGCGGACGGCAATTTCTTTCAGCCGCATCGCTCTTAGTTCCGGCACCATGCCGCCTGCTTTTAACGCGTTCGCGAGCTTCGCAGGTGACGCTTCCAGAAGTTGCTGCGGCTCGACCCCGACCGCCTTGTTCAGAGACTCCCAGCCCTTGGCACAGGCGGCATCGCTCGCCGGATATCCGCAGTGCCACCACACCAGAAAAAGATACGGATCGGTTGGCCAGCATGGCTCCTGTTTGCCGTAAAAAGACTCCAGCTCTGACAACAGCTTGGAAAGATGTAAGGCGGCTTTACCCATGCGAGGTCTAGATTCTATAACTACCCCAACCCGCAAACAAAAGTCATAAGCTTTGCGGTTCTGGAACGGAGTACAGTGTTGCGGGGTCCTAAGCCGGGGAGATGCGCTATCGCTTTGACCTTTGTGTCTTTTGTGGTCTGACTCTAGTCTTACCTGAGAACTTCTTATAAATATCTCCCGCCAGCTTCTCCATGTATCCTTCCGGTTTTGCTGGACGCGTAAATCCAAATTGCTCATAGAGAGCGTGAGCGTCACGGGTGACCAGGCCCCAGCGCCGCAGGCCTTGCAGCTCGGGATGCTGCTGAATACACTCCATCAGCCACTTGGCCAGCCCATGCCCGCGATATTTTTCTAAAACATACACGTCCGCGAGATAAGCATAGGTCGCCAGGTCTGAGACGACCCGCGCGAAGCCGATCTGATCTTTGCCTTCATACAGTCCAAAACAAAGCGAATTTTGGATCGAGCGCTCCACCACTGGCAGGGGAATGCCCTCCGCCCAGTAGGACTGCGTCAGGAAGGCGTGCACCGCTGGCACATCAAGTTTTGCGGGATCAGTGCTGATGGTGAATTCACCGCGGCGATATTGTTGGTGCTGAACCGGCTGCATCATGAGAGGCTTGTCATTCACTTTCTTGCAGCAGCTTGCCCAGTGTCGGCTTGTGTTTTTCTTTCCTTGGCTTATTTGTGCTTTCTTCCTTCCGCACAGGCGGAGGTTGGCCCACGCGCTCGCGGGCCAGCTCTTTCACGGCCTTGACGGCGCTAAAACGCTTGTGTTTCTTCTTTTGAGGCATGGTGCGCTGCTTATGCTTTGATTATGCAATAATTTTGCTAATGGACGAACGCGAATTTTACGACGAACGGGAAGAGAAGAAGCCGGCGAGCTTGAACTGTCCGCATTGCAAGCAGTCGGCCGAATATGAAATCAACTGGCTGGTGCGCACCAAGAAGCGCCAGCTACCGCCCCGGGCCGACGAGCGCGACCGCGCCAAATTCGCCAAGGCCCGCACTTACATGGTACGCCGCGATGACATGACCATGTGCAAGAACATGCGCTGCCGCAAACGCTTTGAGATTACCGGAGTGCAGTCGGTAGCGTTTCTCGATTGAGTCATTTTGCCATTGGATCATTGAGTCATTGAATAATTGATTCATCGGATCATTGAGTCATTGGGCCATTAATTCAGAGGATGAGCCGATGACTCAAATCCCTTCAACCTGATTTATACTTTCTCTTCGCCTGGTATTCCTGAAAACAGCCATAATTCGCACGAACAACCGAGAACCATTCATGAAAATTCTTGTCTGTCTCAAGCAAGTTCCCCAGAAAGATGCGCCCCTGAAGCTCAACGAAAGCGGCGCCTGGATTCGCGAAGACGTTTCTTACGAGGTCAACGAGCCTGACGCTTATGCCCTAGAAGAGGCCCTGCGCCAGAAGGAAAAGCACGGGGGAGAAGTTGTGGTCATCACCGCCGGGCCCGCGCGGGCGCAGCAGGTTCTGCGTGAGGCCCTCGCCAAGGGAGCGGATCGGGCCATCCACCTGGAAGACCAGGCCTTCGTCGGGCTCGATGCCATCAACATCGCGCGTGCCTTTGCCGCTGCTATCAAAGATGAGCAATTCGATCTCATCTTTACCGGCCTGCAATCCGATGATTACGGCTATGCGCAGACTGGAGTGATCCTGGCCGAGCTGCTGGGCTGTCCGCACGCCACCATTATTATGCAGATCGAAAAGCAGGAAGGCGGCATCCGTGTAAAACGTGAGCTTGAGGCCGGGTACTTCCAATACGTGGATATCCCCTTGCCCGCAGTTCTGACCATACAGTCGGGCATTAATAAACTGCGCTACGCGACCTTAATTGGCATCAAACAAGCTAAGAACAAACCCCTGCGGAAAATGGCCCTTTCGGAGGTACAATCGGCCCTCGGAGGCAACCAGATCAAGATCGAAAAGCTGTATATTCCGCAGAAGAGCAAGAAAACAGAAATGCTTGAGGGCGCTCCGGCAGAAGTTGCCAAAAAGCTGGTTGACCGTTTACGGAACGAGGTGCGGGTTTTGTAACTTTTGTTGTCCTCTGAATCGGCCCGTGAACGGTTGGAGAGTCTTTGGGTAAACCGATCATCGGTAGAGGCGCGCAGCATGCTGCGTCTCTGGAAAGCATGAGGACTTTATGGCACTGAGTGCAAGCCACACATACCAACAAATGGATGTGCACGAACGCCAGGCGTTCCAGGAAGAAGAGACTTCGAAAAACGATTGGGGAGGAGTGCTGATGACCATCGGCGCGATCCTTCTCCTGTTTGATTTGTTTATTGGGTTGTTTGTCGGCCGCGATGTTGTTGATGGCGCCCTTTTCTTCGTGAAGTGGGGGTTGATTCAAACCGTCGTGGGCCTGGTTTTGATTGCCGTTGGTCTCACACTGAACCGGAGAGCGCACACCAAAGACGATGCCTGAAACCATTCTGGTTGTAGCTGAGCAGCATGAGGGAAAACTGAATCGCGTCTCCTGGGAGACGATTGCCGGCGCGCAAGTCATCGCCGGCGAACTAGGCTGGCAGGTCGAGGCCGCGGTTGTTGGCAGCGGCATTAACGCTGTTGCCTCCGAGCTGGCTGGGAAAAAAGTGGCCAAGGTTTATGCCATCGAATCACCCGCGCTGGCCAACTACACGCCTGACGGCTTTGCCGCCGCGCTCAAGCAGTTCATCAGTGAGAAAAAGCCGCACCTCGTGCTGATGCCACATACCTACCAGGTGCGCGACTTCGCCCCTAAGCTGGCTGCATCTCTCGAGCGCAGCCTGATACCCGACTGCATCGGATATAAGAAGGATGGCAACCGGCTGCTGTTCATCCGCCAGATGTTCCAGGGGAAGTTTGCCGCCGATGTCAGCTTCGCCGGTGAGCCTCCTTACTTTGCCACATTCCAGAACGGGGCTTTCCGTGGCGACAAGGCCGAAGCTGCTTCTGCGCCTGCTCCCGTAGAAACCGTGAACGCCAAGGTTGATGCCAGCGCCATCCGCACCAAGCCCCATGAATGGTTCAAAGAAGCCAAGCAGGCGGTGGACCTCACGCAGGCCGAAATCATCGTCTCCGTCGGTCGCGGAATTAAAGAGCAGAAGAACATTGATCTCGCCAAGCAACTCGCCGACGCGCTCGGCGGAGAGCTGGCTGCCTCGCGCCCAATTTGCGACTCGGGCTGGCTGCCCATGGATCGGCAAGTTGGCAGCTCCGGCCAGACGGTTGCTCCCAAGCTCTATCTGGCTTTGGGCATCAGCGGCGCCATTCAGCACATCGTCGGCATGAAAGGCTCGCGCACCATCATTGCTATTAATAAAGATGCTGAAGCGCCTATCTTCGAGATCGCCGATTACGGTGTTGTCGGAAATCTGTTCGACATCGTTCCTCCGTTGATTGAAGAGGTCAAGAAGGCAAAAACGTAGAAGCAGTTTCGAGTTTCCTGTTTCAAGTTTCGAG